>DATFGS010000722.1:0-2802 GCA_035249225.1 Candidatus Methylomirabilota bacterium
CCGCCTCGTCGGCGCCGCACTCGTGGGCGCGATGCGCTTCCTCGACCCGGAGCTCGCCGACCGGCGTACCATCGCGGTGGACGGCAGCCTCTGGGGCGGCTATCCGGGCTTCGAGGCCCTCGTGCGCGAGACCTTCGTCGAGCTGGTCGGCGGGCCGCGGGCGGGCCGGATCGAGACCGCCTACGTGAAGGATTCCACCAGCGCCGGCGCGGCGGTCATCGCGGCCGTGGCGGCCGCGAAAAGGAGCGACTGATGCAGCTCGGCATGATCGGTCTCGGACGCATGGGCGCCAACATGGTGCGGCGGCTGGCGCGGGCGGGCCACGACTGCGTGGTCCACGACGTCTCCGCCGCCGCGGTGCAGGCGCTCGCCCGCGAGGGCGCGACCGGGGCCGAGTCGCTCCCCGCGTTCGTTCGGGCGCTGGCACGCCCGCGCACGGTGTGGATCATGGTGCCGGCGGCGGTGGTGGATCAGACGCTCGCCGCGCTCGTCCCCCTGCTCGAGCGCGACGACGTGGTCATCGACGGGGGCAACTCGCACTACCACGACGACATCCGGCGGGCCGGCGAGCTGGGCGCGCGCGGGCTGCACTACGTGGACGTGGGCACGAGCGGCGGGGTGTGGGGGCTCGAGCGCGGCTTCTGCCTCATGATCGGCGGCGAGACCGCGGTGGTGAAGCGCCTCGACCCGATCTTCGCGTCGCTGGCTCCCGGCCTCGGGAGCATCCCCCGCACCCCGGGCCGCGAGGCGATCGGCGGCACCGCGGAGCACGGGTACCTGCACTGCGGGCCGAACGGGGCCGGGCACTTCGTCAAGATGGTCCACAACGGCATCGAGTACGGGCTGATGGCGGCCTACGCGGAGGGGTTCAACATCCTCCGCCACGCCAACGCGGGGGCGGCGACCGCGGGCGCCGCGGACGCCGAGACCACCCCGCTCCGCAGCCCGGAGCACTACCGTTACGACCTGAACCTGCGCGACATCGCCGAGGTCTGGCGGCGCGGCAGCGTGGTCGCCTCGTGGCTGCTCGATCTCACCGCGAGCGCGCTCACCAAGAGCCGCGATCTCGGCGGCTTCTCGGGCCGCGTCTCGGACTCGGGGGAGGGGCGCTGGACGATCGCGGCCGCGATCGACGAAGGCGTGCCGGCGCCGGTCCTGAGCGCCGCGCTCTACGAGCGGTTCAGCTCGCGGGGCAACGGCGAGTTCGCGGCCAAGGTGCTCTCGGCGCTGCGCTTCGAGTTCGGCGGGCACCAGGAGAAGCCCGCCGAGGACGGGCCCAAGCGCGCGTGAGCCCCGCCGCCCCCGCGCCGGTGGTGTTCCTGGTGGACGTGGACAACACGCTCCTCGACAACGACCGCGTCACCGCCGATCTGCGCCGGCACCTCGATCTGGCGGTGGGACCCGAGGGGCGCGCGCGCTACTGGAGGCTCTTCGAGCAGATCCGGGCCGAGCTGGGCTACGCCGACTACCTGGGGGCGCTGCAGCGCTACCGCCTCGAGCTCCCGCGCGACCTGCGCATCCTGAGCCTGTCCGGGTTCCTGGTGGACTACCCGTTCACGGACCGGCTCTATCCCGGCGCCCTCGACGTGCTCGATCGCTTCCGGCGCTGGGGGCCGGCCGTGATCCTCTCGGACGGCGACGTGGTGTTCCAGCCCCGCAAGGTCGAGCGCTCCGGGCTGGCCGGGCGGGTGGACGGCGTCCTGATCTACGTGCACAAGGAGCGGGAGCTCGACGACGTCGAGCAACGATACCCCGCGGACCACTATGTCCTGGTGGACGACAAGCTCCGGATCCTCACCGCGGTGAAGCGCGTGTGGGGCTCCCGGGTGACCACCGTGTTCCCCCGGCAGGGGCACTACGCCCACGATCCGGACACCCTCGCCACCAATCCGGCCGCCGATCTCACCGTCGAGCGCATCGGCGACCTCGTCGACTACGATCTATCCACCCCGCGGGCGCGCGCCTCCGCTCGCGTCGCCGCGGGGCCGGGTAGCGGGAGATGAGCGCATGGCGATGTCGGCCGAGCAGATCCGACTCCTCGACGCGTACTGGCGGGCCGCGAACTACCTGACCGTCGGCCAGATCTACCTCCGGGACAACCCGCTGCTGCGGGAGCCGCTCGCGCCCGCGCACGTCAAGCCGCGGCTCCTCGGGCACTGGGGCACGTCGCCGGGCCTCTCCTTCATCTACGCGCACCTCAACCGGCTCGTGACCGAGAACGACGCGGACGTGATCTACCTGGCCGGTCCCGGGCACGGCGGACCCGCGATCGTGGCCAACGTGTATCTCGAGGGCACCTACTCCGAGATCTACCCGGAGGTGTCGCAGGACACGGCCGGCCTGCGCCGCCTGTTCCGCCAGTTCTCGAGCCCCGGCGGTATCCCGAGCCACGTGAGCGTGCCGACGCCCGGCTCGATCCACGAGGGCGGCGAGCTCGGCTACGTGCTGGCGCACGCCTTCGGCGCGGCCTTCGACAACCCCGACCTGATCGTGGCCGCGGTGGTGGGCGACGGTGAGGCCGAGACCGGGCCGCTGGCCGGGAGCTGGACCGGGATCGACTTCCTGAACGCCGCGCGGGATGGGGCGGTGCTGCCCATCCTCCACCTCAACGGCTACAAGATCGGCGGCCCGACCGTGCTGGGCCGCAGCGGCGACGACGACGTCATGAGCCTGCTGCGCGGCCACGGCTGGGAGCCCCACGTCCTCGCGGGCGACGAGCCCGCGGCGATGCACGCGCGCTTCGCCCAGGTGCTCGACGAGTGCCACGCCCGGATCCGGGCCATCCAGGCGGACGCCCGGCGG
>DATFGS010000723.1:0-4936 GCA_035249225.1 Candidatus Methylomirabilota bacterium
GAGCAGCCGGCTCACGAGCGCCGGCCCGGACTCGAGGATCTCGAGCTCGGCGCCCTGGACGTCGAGCTTCATGAAGACCGCGTCCGCGAAGCCGTGGGTGCGGGCCGCCGCATCCAGCGGGACCGTCTCGACGTCGGTCGAGCCGTCGAGCTCGAAGTAGCCGCCGCGGCCGAAGACGCGGGCCCGCGGCACGTCGGCCTCGAGCAGCGAGGAGCAGTCCCGGTTGCGGTAGAGCCGGAGCGGCCGGCGCCCCGCCCGCCCGAGCGCGAGCGGCACGTAGCGCAGACTGCGCCACGGATGCCCGCCGCCGGCCGCGAGCTGGTTGAGGCGCGCGCACTCCTCCGCGTCCGGCTCGACGCCCCACGCGTCCACCGCGAAGGCGAGCGGGCGCAGGTCTTCGATGACGCCGCGGCGCGCGCCGACGTCGACGCAAGACAGGCGGAGGCCGCGGGCCAGCCGGGCGAGCTCGTCCGAGCCGAGGAACGCCGCGGGCGCAGCCCCGTTGCGGCGGCTCATGCGGCCCGCGCCATGAAGGAGGCACCGGAGCCGAACATCGGATAGAAGCGGCGGCGCCAGCCCCGGCCGAAGTCGGTGAGATCGGTCTCGATCTCGAAGCCGCCGTGCTCGAGCATCGTCTTGAAGCCGCGGTGGCTGAAGAACCGGATGTGCGGGTAGTTCCACTCCTCGGTGCCCGGGAAGAATCCGCGGTTGCAGATGCCGTCGCCCCGCATGATCTGGCGCAGGCTCTTGTAGGAGAACTCGTTCGGCACGTGGCAGAGCAGCCGACCGCCGGGCCGGAGCACGCGCCGGATCTCGCCGACCAGGGACATCGGGTCGATCAGATGCTCGAAGGCGTCGCTGCACACCGCCCAGTCGAACGCGGCGCTCCGGAACGGCAGGCCGACGCTCAGATCGCCGCACAGAACGCGCTCGCCCGCCGCGCGGGCCTGCCGGCAGAAGTCGGGCGAGAGATCGAGCCCGACCACGCGGAGCGCGGGGCCCGCCTGCGCCATCAGCGCGCCGGTGCCGCAGCCGAGGTCCAGGCAGAGGCCCTTCGCGGGCTCCAGGAAGCGCGCGAACACGTGCACCTTGGACACCCCCGCGCGGTGCTGGGGGACCACCGCCGCGGCCGGTCGCTCGACGGTCGTGCTCACGACGCGCGCGCTCCCCGCCCGCCGAGCCGCCGCTCGAGCGCGTCCGCGATCAGGGCGGGCGGCATCGCGCCTTCGCTGCCCGCCCACACCTCCGAGTAGTCGCCCTCGAATCCCTCCTCGACGAGGGCGGCCAGGTAGGCCACGGTGGCCCGACGATCGTCGTCGGTGAGGGGACGCCGGGGCTCGAGGCAGAAACGCCGCAGCACCGCGACCGCCGCCTCGTAGGTCGCGGCCCGCTCGATGGCCGGGAGCACATCGTACTCGACGGGGCCGAGCACCACCACCGGCACCCCCGCCACCGCGGCCTCGAAGCCGGCGGTGGAGGTGACCACCGCCACCCCTCGGCAGCGCGGATGCGAGAAGAGCGCAGGAGCCGGCACCTTCGCGTGGGCCATCTCCACGTTGAGCAGCCCGCGGAGCTTCTCGTAGTACGAGGCCCGCCGCGAGCTGACCATGTTGGGGTGCTCCTTGGCCACCAGGCGCACTCCCGCGGGCAGCCCCATCGCGAGACGGCGGCAGACCTCGAGCTGGTTGGCGAACTGGGGGGCCCACATCATCAGGGTCATCTCGGGCTCGAGCTGGAGCGGGTAGAAGATGAAGTCGAAGTCGATGCGGTCCAGGTCCCGGATCGCGGGCCCCTGATTGTCGACGCGCCCCCAGCGCTCGCGATAGTTCGTCCAGATCCCGTGCACGTGATTGGCGCGCGAGTTGTTCGGCAGCCAGATGTTGCGCACCGCGAGGGCCGGGCGGTGGCGCAGCACCGCCGCGCCCAGGCTGAGGGGCAACCGCGCGGTGGCGACGGCGAGCGAGCGGAGGCGCCGCCCCGGACGCTCGCGCGCCGCGCTCGGCAGGTACGACGGCCGCACCCCCCGCTCGTTGGCGAGCATGCGCTCGTGGAGCCGCCGGGCTTCGTCGTAGCGGGGCGAGGCCTCCGGCCTCGCCCGGAGTTCGCCGAAACGCGCCCGCACGTTGGAGCTCATCATATGCTGGTCGTCGCCGATCAGGTAGGTGCGCCCGAAGCGCGAGAAGCCCACTGTGTGGAACGGGATCTTCCGGCACCGGCACTCGAGGTAGAGCATGTAGTTCAGCAGCGAGGCCACGTTGGGCGCGATCACCCCGTCGGCCGGCCAAGTGTCGAGCATGTCGCGCACGCGCCGGTAGCCGGAGGCGACCACCGACAGCAGGTAGTCATTGCTCCGGGGCTTGCGATATGTGAAGTGGCGGCTCGAACGGAACGAGAACGCGAGCACCCGGTCCGCGGCCACCAGCCGCCACACGCTGTCGAGCTCGTACCGCTCCTCGATCTCGCGCACCAAGCGGCTCGGCACCGCGGCGGCCCCGTCGTCGTAGACCGAGTCGGCGAGCCAGCGGTACACGTACGGCACCTCGGTCTGCCCCTCGAGGTGGCTCCAGGTCTCGAGCCCGTAGACCATGGCGGCGAGCCGGTGGCCGCGCGCGAGCAGGGCGGCGGCGAGCGGATGGCCGATGCGCAGGCCCCACGCGAGCTGCTGGACGACGAGGAGGTTCACGCGCGGGCGCTCACAGGATGATGAACTCCTCGTCGTCCACCTCGGGGCGCGGCTCGGGCCCGCTCGCGGTGGGAGGGGGCGCGGTGCCCTGCCAGTAGAGATGGCGGTTGTGCGGGGCCATCGCACGGTCCGCGACCTGGGGCACCCGGGCCGCCTCCACCTCGGGCCCGCCCACGTGGTTGCCGACCCAGTCCTGGACCTGCCAGCTCCCGTCCGCCCCGCGCTTCCACATGTCCCCGTCGCGCATCGGATCGACGCAGGCCTCGAACGCCGCCTCGGTCATGCCGAGGAAGCGCAGGTACGTGTCGTAGCGCATCGGGCGGGCCGCGTCATAGAGCCGCACCATCTCGATGCCTTCTTCCCGCGTCATGCGCCCGTGGCGGATCTCGTTGCTCGCATCGTCGGTGCCCCGGCCGTACCCGAACTTCAGGTACTTCATGTAGTCGTGCACCTCGTTGGCGTGGTCGTCGGTCTTGGAATAGAGGTTGAAGGTGCGACCCCGTCGGTGGCGGATGGGGGCGAAGTCGTACTTGTCGATCATCAGTTCGGCCTGCTGTTTGGCGTCCCAGTTGAGGAAGTTGCTGAGATAGATGCCGCGCACCCCCAGCGACTCGATCTCGTCGTCGGTGGGGTAGATGTAGGGCGCGATGTCCTGCCGGGTGATCCCGCTCTCCTCATTGATGAGCTGCTCGGCCTCGAAGCCGCGCATGTCGTGCTCCTGGCGGCTCCACTTCGTGAACTCCACCAGATCGTCCACCGTGAACATGCCGGTGAGCTCCGCAAACCCGTGCTCGCCCCAGATGATCAGGGGGATCCGGTGCCGCACCGCGATCTGGAAGGGCAAGGTCTTGATCCCGGCGTGGTAGTGCCAGGTCAGGTCGCCCACCTTGCGGACCATGTAGCGGGAGATCTTGCGGACCGACTCCGGGCTCGCAGTCACTCGGATCAGGTCGCAACCGAACTGCTTCACCATGTTGGTGAGGTTGCGGATGCCGAGGCGCGTGTTGAAGCAGTGGTTGAAGGTCACCAGGAGCGGGTTCATCCCGTAGACCACCTTGATCAGGTAGACCTGGAAGTGGCTGTCCTTCCCGCCGCTGACCGGGACGATGCAGTCGTAGATCTGGCCGGCCTCCCGCGCGCGCCGCTTGAACTCCTCGAGCAGGGCCCGCAGCATCCGCTCCCGGCCGGGCCAGTCCACCTGCACGCGCGACTCGTGGTAGCGGCACCCGCTGCACACCCCCTCGTCGTCCATGATGATGGCGGGGCGCGCGTTGGCCGGGTACACGCAGCGGGTGCAATAGTCCATGCGGTCTCTCTCTCAGCGGACGTCGATGGCCGACGCGCGCAGATGCTCCTTGGCCTTCTTGGTGCTGTGCTCGGTGTAGTGAAAGATGTTGGCCGCCGCCACCGCGTCGGCCTGGCCCTCCCGGACCCCTTCGACCAGGTGCTCCCACGTGAACACCCCGCCGAACGCGATCACCGGGATCTCCACCGTCTCGGCCACGCTCCGCATCAGGGCGAGGTCGTAGCCCTGGCGGGCCCCGTCGTGATCGATGGAGGTCAGGAAGATCTCGCCCGCCCCCCGCGCGGCCGCCGCCTTCGCCCAGTCCACCGCTCCCACCCCGGTCGCCTCGCGGCCGCGCTCGACGTACACCTCGTGGGTCAGCGCCTCGCTCCGCCGGCAGTCGATCGACAGCACCACGCACTGCGAGCCGAAGAACGTCGCGCACTCGGTGATGAACTCGGGGCGGCGGAAGGCCTCGGTGTTGATCACCACCTTGTCGGCGCCGAGCCGCAGCAGGTCCCGCACCTCGTCCGCGGTCTTCACCCAGCCGCCCACCGTCAGCGGCACGAAGCACTTGCGGGAGAGGCTCAGCACCGCGTCGTAGAACTTCTGGCGCTGCCGGGTGTCCCGGCTCACGTCCAGCACCACCAGCTCGTCCACCGCCCACGCGTTGAAAAAGTCCACCGCGGTCACCGGGTTGGTGTGGATCACGTTAGTGTGCCGGAAGTTCACGCTCTGCACCACGCGCCCGTCGCGCAGGATCAGCACCGGGATCAGCCGCTTCTTCAGCATGGCCTAGGCCCAGCGGCCCCAGAAGACGAAGATCGAGGCGAAGACGTACCGCGGCGGGCTCTCGCCCATCCGCGCCTCGAACTCGAAGACCCGGTCCCGGAAGCGAGCGCTCTGCTCCAAGAACTGCGGGGCATCGGATAGAAATGGGTGAACGCGGTGGCCTCCACGCGGACGCG
>DATFGS010000724.1:0-3144 GCA_035249225.1 Candidatus Methylomirabilota bacterium
TCGAGCCGGCCGCGGCCGGCATTCATGTGGTGGTCTCGGGCCACTCGCACAAGCCGCGGGTCGTGGAGCGGGGCGGCGTCCTCTTCGTCAACCCGGGCAGCGCCGGGCCGCGGCGGTTCAAGCTGCCGATCTCGGTCGCCGAGCTCGTGATCGCCGACCGCGGGGCCGTCTCGGCCCGCATCGTCGAGCTCCCGCCGCGGGCGGCCGGATGAGCGAGCGGAACCAGGTCCTGATCTGCCCTCGCCCCGATCCGCGCCCGGTTGACAGGCTGTCCATTTTACTGGACAATATCGTCCAGTATGCAGGATAGAGCAGCGGCGACCGCGGTCACTCCGGACATCAACGCGCGCATCGCGGGCTGGGTGCGGGCGCTGCGGACGGATCTCGGCATGACCCTCGACGCGCTCGCGGCCAAGTGCGACGTCAGCCGCTCGATGATCTCGCTGGTCGAGCGCGGGGAGAGCAGCCCCACCGCGGTCGTGCTGGAGAAGATCGCGGCGGGCCTGGGCGTGCCGCTGGCCACGCTGTTCGACGGCGCGAGCGCCTCCGCCAACCCGGTGTCCCGGCGCGAGGACCGGACCCCGTGGCGCGATCCGCAGTCCGGCTACGTGCGGCGCAACATCTCGCCGGCCAGCGTGGCCTCCCCCATCCAGATCGTCGAGATCGTCCTGCCCGCCGGGGCGCGGGTGGCCTACGAGACGGGCGCGCGCGACGTGAGCATCCACCAGCAGATCTGGGTGCAGGAGGGGACCATCGAGGTGACGCTGGGGAGCGTCACGTATCGTCTCGCGGAAGACGACTGCCTCGCCATGCAGCTCAACGAGCCCACCGCGTATCGCAACCGCACGCGCAGGCCGGCACGGTACATCGTGATCATCGCGACCGAGCGCTCGCGGGCGCCGAGGAGATGACCGTGTCGGACGCCATCCGGATTCGATGTCTGGAGTCCTTCGGGGATCGCGAGATCCAGGGGCTGAGCGACGTGCTGATCGACTGCGTGGAAGGCGGCGCGTCGGTGAGCTTCATGCTCCCGATGACCCGCGCCAAGGCGGAGGCGTTCTGGCGCCGCACCGCCGCCAGCGCGGCGCGCGGCGAGCGGGTGGTGCTCGCCGCCGAGGACGCCGCGGGCGAGATCGTCGGCACCGCCCAGATCATCCTGGAGCAGCCGGAGAACCAGCCGCATCGGGGGGACCTCGCCAAGATGCTCGTGCATCGCCGGGCCCGCCGACGAGGCGTGGGCGCCGCGCTGCTCGTGGCCGCCGAGCGGAGCGCCTTCGTCGCGGGCAAGACCCTGCTCGTGCTCGACACCGCCAGCGACGATGCGGAGCGCCTGTACGGGCGCAACGGCTGGCAGTCCTGCGGTCAGGTGCCGGGCTACGCGCTGCTGCCCGACGGGCGGCCCTGCGCGACCACGTTCTTCTACAAGTTCCTGCGCGACTGAGGGGGCCATGGCCGGCGAGCAGATCTTCGCGGTGATCCGCACGCGCGGCGCGGACTGGGACGGCGGGGAGCCGCTGGAAGGGCAGCGCGACGGGGCCGGGGCACGCGGCCTTCATGAACGCCCTCGCGAAGGACGGATTCGTGGTGCTCGGAGGCCCGCTCGACGGGACGTCCGACGTGCTGCTCGTCATCCGGGCGAAGACGAGCGATGAGATCCTCGGGCGGCTCTCTGCCGACCCCTGGACGCGCCTGGATCTCCTGCGGGTGAGCCGGATCACCCCGTGGACGTTGAGGCTCGGGTCGCTACCTTGATGGCGGAGAAGAGGAGATGCCACGATGAATAGTTCCGGGGGCGACAAGGTGTTCGCGGGCGCGATCCCGAAGCTCTACGAAACGTACCTGGTGCCGCTGATCTTCGAGCCGTACGCCGCGGACCTGGTGAGGCGGCTCGCTCCGAGATCGCCGCGCCGGGTCCTGGAAGTGGCGGCCGGCACCGGGGTCGTGACCCGCGCGCTGGCGTCGAGCCTGCACGAGGACGCCTCGATCGTGGCCACGGATCTGAACCAGCCGATGCTCGACCAGGCGGCCGCGCTGGGAACCGCGCGACCCGTGCAATGGCGCCAGGCGGACGCCATGCAGCTGCCCTTCCCGGACGGCGCGTTCGACGCGGTGGTGTGCCAGTTCGCGGTCATGTTCTTTCCCGAGAAGGCGAAGGCGCTGTCGGAGGCGCGGCGCGTGCTCGGTCCGGGCGGCGTGTTCATCTTCAGTGTGTGGGACCGGATCGAGGAGAACGAGTTCGCGGACAGCGTGACCACCGCCCTCGCGTCCCTGTTCCCCGCGGATCCGCCCCGATTCCTCGCGCGGATCCCTCACGGCTATCACGAGCCGGCGGGCATCGAGCGGGATCTGGTCGGCGGCGGCTTCACCGCGCGGCCGGAGATCGTCACGGTGGCCGCGCGCAGCCGGGCGAAGTCGCCCCGGGATCCGGCGATCGCGTACTGCCAGGGGACCCCGCTGCGAAGCGAGATCGAGGCGCGCGACGCGTCGCGGCTCGGGGAGGCCACCGACGTCGCGGCCGAGGCCATCGGCCGGCGCTTCGGCCGGGGTGGTGTGGACGGCAAGATCCAGGCCCACGTGGTCACCGTGGAGCGCTGACTGGGGGGTCACGCCCCTCCGGAGTTCCGCCTCCCGGAGAAAATCGGGCCCGTGCCAGACTGGAAGGACCCCACGGGACGATGCGGAATCACGCGTACCCGACGTCCGCTCCAGGCCCCCACACGACGAGGAGGGGAACATGAACTGGTTCGTGACCGCGCTCAAGAACTACGCCGTCTTCTCCGGACGCTCCCGCCGCAGCGAGTACTGGTACTTCGCGCTGTTCTACGTGATCTTCTACCTGGCGGCGGTGGTCGTGGACATGATGGCCGGCTCCTTCGAGCGGACCTCCGGCATCGGCGTCTGCACCGCCATCCTGGCGCTGGCGCTCCTGATCCCGTCGATCTCCGTGACCGTCCGCCGGCTGCACGACACCGGGCGGAGCGGCTGGTGGATCCTCATCGGGTTCATTCCCCTGGTGGGCGCGCTCGTCCTGCTCGCGTTCATGTGCCAGGAGAGCGAGGCCGGCCCGAATCGCTTCGGCGCGAACCCGAAGGCCGTCCCCCCGGCCCGGTCCTTCGCGGCCGCCGCGCCCGGCAAGCCCTGGCC
>DATFGS010000725.1:0-1823 GCA_035249225.1 Candidatus Methylomirabilota bacterium
GTCGCGGGCTGCAGCCGCGTCACCCCGTGCGCCACCGCGTGGTCGAGAAGGATCTGGTCGAACTCGGCGCGGTGCACGTCCAGCGTGAAGGCGGGCCACGGCCGGCCGGGCTTGAAGTCGAACGTGGAGGAGACCCCGAGCTCCTGGTCGTGAAAGATCGCGCCGTACTTCATCTGGAAGCCGTGCGCGAGCACCCGGTCGAGCACGCCCAGGCGGCGGCAAATGTCCATGCACGTCGGGATGAGGGACTCGCCCACCTTGAAGCGCGGAAAGGCCTCCCGCTCCGCCAGGGTGACACGCAGGCCGGCCTGGGCCAGAAAGGCCGCGGCGGTGCTGCCGCCCGGACCGCCGCCCACGACCAGCACGTCGGCGTCATGAGAAGACCTGGTCACGCCCGGCATCTTACCCGATCCCCCGGCCGACCCGCGAGTCCCCGGGGCCCGGTTTACCCGCCCCCGTCGGGCGTGCTAGCTTCTGCCGCGGGAACGCCGATGAACGACATCCGGATCGTCTCCGAGCCCCATGCCTCCGAGAGCCTCAAGCAGGTCGTGCAGGACCATCTCGACACCTACAACGTCGCGATCACCGGTTTCCACGAGTACTCGCCGGTCAATTTCTTCCTCCGGGACGCGGGCGACGAGGTGATGGGCGGGCTTCTCGCGGCCATCTGGGGCGGGGCGCTCTTCATCCGCATCCTCTGGGTCAGCGAGGCGCTGCGCGGCCAGGGCTTCGGCCAGCGCCTGATGGAGATGGCGGAGCGGCGCGGGATCGAGCGGGGCTGTCGCCACGTGTTCGTGGACACGTTCAGCTTCCAGGCTCCCGGCTTCTACGAGAAGCTCGGCTACCGGATCTACGCCCAGGCGGAGGACTGGCCGGTCGGGCACACCCACCATTTCCTCCGGAAGGATCTGCCGCCCGCGGGATGATCAAGCTCGTGTTCTGCCTCCACCGCCTGCCTCACCTCTCTCGCGAGGCGTTCCAGCGGTACTGGCTCGACACCCACGGCCCGCTGGTGCGGGAGCTCGCTCCGGCCCTGGGAGTCAAGCGCTACACCCAGGTGCACACGGTGACCTCCGCCTTCAGCGAGGCGATGCGCCGGCACCGGGGCGCGCCGGAGGACTTCGACGGGGTGGCCGAGCTCTGGTGGGAGACGATGGAGGACTTCGCCCGCGCGGGCGCGACGCCGGAGGGCCGGGCGGCGGGACGCCGGCTCCTCGACGACGAGAAGCGCTTCATCGATCTCGCGCGCTCGCCCATCTGGTTCGGCGAGGAGCACACGCTGGTCGACCAGATCCGCTAGCGAGCTACTTCGGGTAGCCGAGACCCTTGAGCGAGTCGCTGATCTCGCCGAGGATCGCGGGGTCGTCGATGGTGGCGGGCACGGTGTGCTCGACGCCATCGGCGATCTTCTTCATCGTGCCGCGCAGGATCTTGCCCGAGCGGGTCTTGGGCAGCCGCTTCACCACCGCCACCGTCTTGAACGCGGCCACCGGCCCGATCTTCTCGCGCACCAGCTCGACCAGCTCGCGGCACAGGTCCGCGTCGGCGCGCGCCACCCCCGCCTTGGTGACCACGAGCCCCAGCGGCACCTCGCCCTTGATCTCGTCGGCCACGCCCATCACCGCGCATTCGGCCACGTCGGGGTGCGCGGAGAGCACCTCCTCCATCGCCCCGGTGGAGAGCCGATGCCCGGCCACGTTGATGATGTCGTCCACGCGACTCATGATGTAGATGTAGTCGTCGGCGTCCTTGTAGCCCGCGTCCCCGGTGAGGTAGTAGCCGGGATGCCGCGTGAGGTATGAGCGCTCGAACCCCTCGTCGTT
>DATFGS010000726.1:0-1772 GCA_035249225.1 Candidatus Methylomirabilota bacterium
CGCCAGGGCTGGACCGAGACCGAGCTGATCGAGACCCTGATCCACATGTCGGGCTACGTGGGCGTGCCGGTCATCCGCGAGGCCATGATCGCGGCGGGCCAGGTCTTCGCGGAGGTCAAGGCCGAGGGCTGAGCTCAGGCCGCGGGCGCGCCGGGCAGCTCCACCCAGAAGGCGCTGCCCGTCCCTTCCACGCTCTCCACGCCGATGCGGCCGGCGTGGGCCTCCACGATGCTCCGGGTGATGGCCAGCCCGAGGCCGGTGCCCGAGATGCCCGCGGTGGCCTCGTTCGCCACCCGGTAGAACTTGTCGAACACGTGGGGCAGGTCGCGGGCCGGGATGCCGATGCCGTTGTCGGTGACCCGGATCCGCACCGGGTCCGCGGGGTCGCGCGCCTCCACCGCGACCCGCACCCGGCCGCCGTCGGGCGTGTACTTGATCGCGTTGCCGATCAGGTTCGTCAGCACCTGCTGCAGGCGCGCGCGCACGCCGCGCACCACGGCCGCGGGCGGCGTCTCGACCACGACCGCGATGCGCTTGTCCTCCGCCGCCGCGGCGAGGGCCTTCACCGCGTCCGCGATCAGGGGCCGCAGGTCGAGCGGCTCGCCGGCGCCCTCGAGGCCGGCCTCGATCTTGCCGAGGTCGAGGAGATCGGTGACGAGCTCGGTCATGTTCCGCGCGCTGCGCAGGATGCGCTCGCACCGATCGCGGTAGGCCTGCTCGCCGCCCGGCCCGGGCGGGGCCTTCAGCAGGAGCTCCGCGGTCATCGCGATCGCCATGATCGGGCTCTTCAGGTCGTGCGACACGGTGCTGACGAAATCGGTCTTCATCTGCTCGAGCTCCTTGAGCAGCGAGATGTCGCGCAGGATCGCGGCCAGGCCGACCGGCTCGCCGTACTCGGTGGTCACCACGATGAGGCTGGCCTGGGCGGTGCGCCCGTCGGGCAGCGGCAGCTCCGCGATGCCGGGCCGGCCAGCCTCGAGGAGCCGGCGAAGGGGCTCGTGGGCGACCGCCTCCACGAACGGGCGGCCGGTCATGGCGTCCGGGGCCACTCCCAGCATCGGGCGCACCGCCGGGTTCGCGAGCAGCACGAGCCCGTCCTGGCCGACCATGACCACCGCGTCGGCGGTGCTGGTCAGCACCGCGGCCAGCGTGCCGCGCTCGTCGGCCAGGGCCTGGTAGGCGCGACAGGTCTCGAGCCCGCCCGACAGCCCGGCCGCCACGAGCGTGCCGACCTCGAGATCGTCGAACGTATAGGGCATCGCGCGGCGGGCGAAGAGCAGCGCGCCGAGCACCTGGGGGCCCCGGCGCACCGGCACGGTGAGCGCGACCCGCAGCCCCGCGCGGACCAGCACGCCGTCGAGATCGGGCGCGCCGTCCGCGATCGTGTCGAGCTCGGCCACCAGGTACGCGCGTCCGGTGCGGAGGGTCCGTCCCGGGAGCCCTTCGTCGCGGCCGAAGACGCGGGCGGCCACCGCCTCGCCCGCGAGGCCGGAGAGGGAGTGCACTTGGTAGCCCCGCTGCTCCGGGTCTTCCAGGCAGACCGCGAGGAAGTCGTGCGGGACCACCGCCTGCGCCTGCTCGGCGAGCGTCTGGAACAGGTGGGTGGGGACGGGCGAGCCCGACAGCCCGATGAGCATCTCGCCGACCCGCCGGAGCCGGCCGGCCAGATTCGGGGACGACTCCGGAGACGCTCCTGGAGACTCCGGCATCATGCCGACCTCAGCGGCCCTCCATGATCTCCCGCATCCGTCTGAAGGTCTCGATCCGTCGCC
>DATFGS010000727.1:0-2494 GCA_035249225.1 Candidatus Methylomirabilota bacterium
CCTGTCCCATCTCGAGTCGGTGC
This sequence comes from Candidatus Methylomirabilota bacterium, assembly GCA_035249225.1. GTDB lineage: Bacteria > Methylomirabilota > Methylomirabilia > Rokubacteriales > CSP1-6 > CAMLFJ01. The sequence goes on from DATFGS010000727.1 coordinate 24, forward strand.
GCTTCCAGGATCTGGAGACCGCCGGCTCCTTCATGGTGATGGCCGCGACCCTCATCTACCTCAAGTCCAAGCTCCTGCTGCCCGCCAACCCGGACGATCCGGACGAGCTGCTGGACGACGAGGGGGAGATACTCAAGCGCGAGCTGGAGGAGCGGCTGCGCGAGTACGCCCGGGTCAAGGCGCTCGGCACCTGGCTCGCCGAGCGCGAGGCCGAGCAGGCCCTCTTCTACGGCCGCACCGCCGCCGAGCTGCCGCCGCCGGAGGACATCCCGCTCGAGGATCTCTCGGTGCACCTTCTCCAGCGGGCGCTGCAGCGCCTCATCGAGGACCAGAAGCGGCGGATGCCGCGGCAGGTCGAGCCGAACCCGCTCTCGGTGCTCGAGCGCATGAGCGAGATCGTCGAGCTGCTGCGCAGCACCTGGTCGCTGCTCTTCTCCTCGGTCGCAGGCCCCGAACGCATCCGGGCCGAGTGGGTGGTGACGCTCCTCGCCCTGCTCGAGCTGGTCCGGCTGGGCGAGGCGCGCGCGCGGCAGGCCGAGCTCTTCGGCGAGATCGTCATCGAGCGGAACGCGGTCAGCGTGCGGGAGCCCGCGCGCGCGATCGAGGAGACCTTCGAGGAACCGACCCCCGACCCCGACCCGCTCCCCCCGGGGAGAGGGATCCCGAGGACTTGAATGCCTGAGATCATCGACGTCGTCGAAGCCCTGCTCTTCGCCTCGGACACTCCGGTGGAGGCCTCCCGCATCCAGGAGGTGCTCGATCTCGAGTCGCCCGCGGTGGCCCGCGAGCTCGTGGAGAGCCTGCGCGGCCGCCTGGACGCGGAGGGGCGCGCGCTGCAGGTGATGGAGGTGGGCGGCGGCTATCGGCTGGTGACGCGGCCCGAGATCGCGCCGTGGCTCGTGAAGCTCGCCCGCAGCCGCACCCGCTCCCGGCTCTCGCGCCCGTCGCTCGAGACCCTCGCGATCATCGGCTACCGCCAGCCGGTCTCGCGCCCCGAGGTGGACGCGATCCGCGGCGTCAACTCCGACGCGGTGCTCGAGAACCTGCTCGAGCGGCGCATGATCCGCATCGCGGGGCGCAAGGAGTCGCCGGGACGCCCGTTCCTCTACGAGACCACGCGCGAGTTCCTGGTCGCCTTCGGGCTGCGCGATCTCAACGACCTGCCGAAGGTGGAAGGCGAGCTGATCGTGCCCGAGCTCGCGGAGACCGCGGCCGCCCAGCTGACCGAGCCCGGGCCCGAGCACGAGGAGACGACCGCTGCCGACGATCCGGCTCAGCAAGATCCTGGCGCAGGCGGGGATCGCGTCACGACGAGCGGCTGAAGGGCTGCTCGCGGAGGGCCGCGTCACCGTCAACGGTCGAGTCCGGCTCGAGCCGGGCGCCCAGGCCGACCCCGAGCAGGACCGCATCACGCTGGATGGCCGTCCGCTCCCCGGACGCGCGCCGCTGCAGTATCTGCTCCTGCACAAGTTGCGCGGCTACGTCACCACGCGCCACGATCCCGCGGGCCGGCCGGTGGTGCTCGACCTGCTCCCGCCCACCGCGCGCGGCGTCTACCCGGTGGGCCGCCTCGACATCGACGCGGAGGGGCTGCTGCTCCTCACCAACGACGGCGAGCTCGCCAACCGGCTGCTCCATCCGCGCTACGAGATCCCGCGCGTGTACGAGGTGGAAGTGCGCGGCCGCGTGGACCTCGCGGACCTGCCGCGCTGGCGTCGCGGCGCGGTGCTGCCCGACGGCCCCGCGGTTCCCAAGCGGGTCAGCCGTCTGTCGGTGGGACCGCGCAGCACCCGGCTCAGCGTGACGTTCGCGGAAGGACGCTATCGCGAGGTCAAGCGCTACTGCACCGCGCTCGGCCATCCGGTCGAGCGGCTCACCCGCGTGCAGTTCGGCCCCCTCCGCCTGGGCAAGCTGGCCCCCGGCGCGCACCGCGCGCTGACGCCGGCCGAGCGTGAGGCCCTTGACAGCTTGCGTGGGGGGTAGGCTTCCGCTATAGTGCCTGGGGTTACGCGACCGACGTGCTTCAGGAGCCCCCGATGAACCTGGACGATTGGCGATCCAGGATCAATAGCCTCGACGAAGAGATCCTCAAACTCCTCAACCAGCGCGGTACCGCCGCCCTCCGGATCGGCGAGCTCAAGAGGCAGCAGGGTCTTCCGTACTACATTCCCGAGCGCGAAGCCCAGGTTCTCGATCGTCTCGTCGGATTGACCGGAGGTCCGCTCGCGGGCGACGCCATCCGCGCCATCTGGCGCGAGATCCTCTCCGCCTCGCTCGCGCTCGAGCACCCGCTGCAGGTCGCGTACCTGGGGCCGCCGGGCACCTTCACTCACCAGGCGGCCACCCGCCGCTTCGGCTCCTCCGCGCAGCTCGTGGCGGTGCGCACTATCGCGGAGATCTTCGACGAGGTGGAGCGGAGCCGCGCCGAGTTCGGGGTGGTGCCGGTGGAGAACTCCACCGACGGCGCGGTC
>DATFGS010000728.1:0-2436 GCA_035249225.1 Candidatus Methylomirabilota bacterium
GCGATGCGCGCGGAGCGGCCCGGATCGTACTCGATCCCCGCCACCTTGGCCGGGATGCCGTGCTTCTCGCGGCGGAAGTCCACGTCGCGGAGCATGCGCTTGGCCCCGCCGCCCCGGTGCCGCACCGTGATGCGGCCGTGGACGTTGCGGCCGTTGGTGCGCCGCTTCGGGCTCAGCAGGCTCTTCTCCGGCGTCTTCTTCGTGATGTCGTCGTTGGTGACGAAGGTCATGTAGCGCCGGGCCGGCGACGTGGGCTTGACGGTGCGGATTCCCATGGTGCTAGGCGCCCTCCACGAGCTCGATCTTGTGACCGGGGGCGAGCGTGACCATGGCCTTCTTCCAGCTCCGGCGCCGGCCCTCGAACTTGCCCATGCGCTTCCACTTGCCCTCGCGGGCCTGGGTGCGCACGTCGGCCACCTTCACGTTGAAGACCTTCTCCACCGCGTGGCGGATCTCCACCTTGTTGGCGTCCACCGCGACCTCGAAGGTCACCGTGTTCGTGACTTCCTTCTGCTGCATGCTCTTCTCCGTCATCAGGGGGCGGACGAGCACCGAGCGCGGATCCCTCATGACTTGAGCGTCTCCTGCAGCGCGAGCAGCGCCGCCTTCTCGAACACCACCCGCTCGCTCCGGATGAGCTGGTAGACCGACACGTGCCCCGGCGTCTCCAGCGAGAGCCACGCCACGTTGCGTCCGGCGCGCTTGAGCCCGTCCGACAGCTCGGAGACCACCAGCAGGGTGGACTGCCCGGCGATGCCGAGCCCCTTCAGCCGGGTCGCGAGCGTCTTCGTCTTCGCGTCGCTCACCCCGAGCGCCTCCACCACCGCGAGCTCGCCCGCGCCCAGCTTGGCCGCCACCGCCTCCCGCAGCGCGGCGCGGCGCATCTCGGTGGGCAGCCGCTTGTCGTACTTGTGCGGCCGCGGCCCGAACGGCTTGCCGCCGCCCTTCCACTGGGTGGCCCGGATCGAGCCCTGGCGCGCCCGCCCGGTGCCCTTCTGCTTCCACGGCTTGCGCCCGCCGCCCGAGACATCGCTGCGCCCGCGGGTCGAGTGGGTGCCGGTGCGCCGCGCGGCGAGCTCCTTCACCACCGCCTGGTGCAGCAGGGGCACCCGCGGAGTGCCGCCGAACACGTCGTCGGACAGCTCGAGGGTCTGGGCCTTGCCGGTGCCGCCGCTGACCGGAACGCTGGGCATGGCTACTTGGCCTCTCGCGCCTTCTGCTGCTGCGCCTTGGTCTGCTTCACGCTCTTGCGGATCACCACGAGGCCGCCGATCGCGCCCGGCACCGCGCCGCGGAGCAGGACCAGGTTCTGCTCGGGGAGCACGCGCGCGACCACCAGGTTGAGCACGGTGCGGCGGTCGCCGCCCATCCGGCCCGGCAGGTGATGGCCCGGCCACACCCGCGACGGATCCGAGGAGGCGCCGATCGAGCCCGGCCGCCGGTGGAACATGGAGCCGTGGGTCTCGTCGCCGCCGGACCAGCCGTAGCGCTTCACGCCGCCCGCGAAGCCCTTGCCCTTGGTCACCGCCACCACGTCCACGAACTCGCCCGGGCTGAACAGATCCACCGTCAGGGTCTGGCCGACCTGGTACGCGCTCACCGTCTCGGTCTTCTGCAGCCGAATCTCCTGCAGCACCCGCATCGCGCCCGGTAGGCCCGCCTTCTTGTAGAGGCCGGCCATCGCCTTGGTGACGTTCTTCTTGCGGGGCTCGAAGCCGAGCTGGAGCGCGTCGTAGCCGTGGGTCGGCTTGGTGCGGAGGCCGACCACCGTACAGGGGCCCGCCTCGACCACCGTCACCGGGATGAGATTGCCGTCCTCCCCGAAGACCTGGGTCATGCCCTTCTTGCGGCCGATCAGCCCCTCTTTCATCGCCATGACTGGTTTCTCGCTGTCTTTCGCGTGGTGCTAGAGCTTGATCTCGACGTCCACACCACTCGGGAGATCGAGCTTCATCAGCGCGTCCACCGTCTGGGGCGTCGGATCCAGGATGTCGATCAGTCGCTTGTGCGTCCGCATCTCGAACTGCTCCCGCGAGGTCTTGTCCACGTGGGGGGAGCGCAGCACCGTCCACCGGTTGATGATGGTGGGTAGCAGCACCGGCCCGGTCACGCGCGCGCCGGTGCGGCGCACCGTCTCCACGATCTCCTTCATCGAGCGATCCAGAAGACTGTGGTCGTAGGCCTTCAGGCGGATCCGGATCTTCTGGTCGGCGCTCACGGTAGCCATGGCGTGTTAGTCCACGATCTCCGAGACCACGCCCGCGCCCACCGTCCGTCCCCCCTCCCGAATCGCGGACCGCAGCTCCTTCTCCATCCCGATCGGCTGGATCAGCTCGATCGCCATCGTCACGTTGTCCCCCGGCATCACCATCTCCACCCCCCCCGGCAGCGTGCACACCCCCGTCACGTCCGTCGTCCGGAAGTAGAACTGCGGCC
>DATFGS010000729.1:0-9800 GCA_035249225.1 Candidatus Methylomirabilota bacterium
GGTACACCGGTAGGTGATCTGTCCGGTCGCGTCGTCCGGCGAGCCGGAGAAGACGTTGTAGGTGCCGAAGGCGACCGGCGTGGTGCTGATGGTGCACGCCGCGTCCGCGGTCGCGGCGGCCAGCAGCGCGCCCAGCCCGGCCAGCAGCATCGTCAAGCGTGTCCTCGTTGTCATCGCGGTTCCTTTCGGGCGGTCCCCGCTAGCGAACGGTGCACCGCACGGTTCCCAGGTCCACCAGCGAGGCCGGGGAGACCGGCGCCTCCAGGGTGAACCGGCACAGCGCCTCCTTGTGATCCACGACCGCAGCGTGGCGGCCGCGCGGCAGGTTCTCGAGGTAGAACTCGCCGTCCCGCCCGATCGGGGACTCGAAGGTCTCCCCTCCGGCCGAGACCGTGAGCTGTCCATAGGCCGGTGTCACCGTCCGGCCCTCGATCTCCAGCACCAGCGAGCCGATGAACGCCTGCACGCGGCGCGCCGGGAACGTGACGACCGAGCCGCCCTTGACCGGCGGTCCCACCATCCGCTCGGTGGTGCTGATGCTGTACTCGATCGGGATGTCCTCGTCCTTGATCCCCAGCCGGTTGGCATAGTACGGGAGCAGGTTCGGGATCAGCAGCTTGCCCCGCGAGTCGGTGCGCCCGACCTCCTGGTTGTTGAGCGAGCCGCGCACGCCGGCCACGCCCGGGACGTGCACCAGCGCGAAGCCGTCCTGCACGGGCCGGGTCAGGTGCACGCCGCCGCCGATGGCCACGAGGCCGGCGGCGGCGGTCAGGGTCGTGGAGTTGCGGTCGCCCACGCGCTCGTACAGCCCCTCGAAGAAGCCGTAGCGGCCCTGGTACTGCGCCTGGGCCAGGCCCTGGTAATCCACGGTGCTGCCGCCGCTGCGGCCGTCGACCTGCGGCTGGTCCTGCTCGGCGCGCACCGCGCGCGCGCGATAGCCGAAGCCTTCGCCCAGGGGCAGCGAGCGCTGCACCTCGAGCGCCGAGCTCTGCTGGTGACGGCTCACCTCGTGAGAGGCGGTCGCGGTCGTGTTGTCGCCGAGGTAGTAGGTGAGGCCGGTGAACACGGTCGTCTCCGGCTTCAGCCCGGGCTGGCGCGCGTGGCTCGCGGTCACGAAGAGGTTGGCCCGGCTCGTGAGCCGCACGCTCACCGCGGCCGACACCCGCTCCTGCGGCTCGGCGTCCCGGAAATCGGTGTGGGTGTACTGGAGCGTGACGGTGCTGGCGGTGGTGACCGGGAAGCCCACCAGGGCCGTCGCCTCGAGCCGCGCGCGATCCTCGGGGGCCCGCAGGCTCGTCGTGACGTAGTGGTCGCTCACCGCGCGCAGCGCCCAGCTCACGCTGAAGGGACGGGAGGCGTAACTGTAGGCGAGCGAGGCGGCCCAGCCGTCCTGGGTGTCGTGGCGGCTGCCCGCCACCGAGAGCTCCATCTCGCCCAGCGGCAGCCGCGTGGTGAGGATGGGCCCGCCCGAGGCGAGATCGGCGCCGAGCTCGACGCGGGCGCCCACCGAGAGGTCATCGGTGATGCCGACGCGATGCCGCCCGAGCACCGCCCACGCCCCGTACTCGCCGAGCCCGGTGGCCCGGCCGTCCCGCTTGAATCCCGCGTCGTAGCTCCACTCCTGGATACCGGCGCGCAGCAGGGTGGAGGTGAAGTAGAACGGCGAGGAGATCACCTGCTGCCGGCCGAAGGCGTCGCGCAGGATGACCTCCGCGGTGCCGCTCCCCACCGAGGCGGGCAGGTTGCGCAGCTCGAAGGGGCCCGGCGGCAGGACCTCGCGGCGCACGAGCTGGCCGTTGACGTACACCTCGGCGGTGGAGCGCGTGTACACCGCGCCGGAGAGGCCGACGGTGGGGAAGCGCACGAAGTAGGGATCGAGCGAGAACTCGCGGGACACGCTGAGGCCGCCGAGGAGCGCGCCGCCGCCCAGCGGGCCGGTGGAGTCGAAGCGATCACCGACCAGGTAGCGGACGAGCCGCGCGCGGTCGTCAACCGTGAAGTTCGTGAGCCCGCGCGAGAAGACGCCCTGGTCGTCGCGGAAGGCGGTGCCGTAGAGCAGGGTGTTGCGGATGCTGAGCCCGCCCTCGCCGGTCCACGTGTAGCGCTCGAAGTCGATGCCGCTGATCGACGAGTTGAGGAAGGCGGTGGTGTCGCTGGTGTAGATCAGCCCGGAGGGCCGGCTCTGCAGGAAGTCCTGCACCGTCGTGGCGAGGAGGCCCGGCGTGGCGGTCAGGCGAAGGGTCAGCGCGCGCTCGTCCATCTCGAAGGTGACCGCGGGGGCCAGCGAGGCGAGCGAGACGTAAACGACGCCCGCCACCGTCTCCCGGCGGCCCGCGAAGCCGCGCACGCCGGCCTGCTCGAGGTCGGCCACGCGCACGAGGACGTCCGGGGCGCGGAGCTGGGTGACGACCTCGCCGCGGTCGATCCCGTTGACGCTCCACTGCAGGATGGCCTGCTCCATGTCGCCCGGTTGGGCGCCGGCCGCCCGGCTCAGCGCGAGCAGCGCCAGGACGAAGAGTAGGGGGCGGCGAAGGGAATACGGATGCGGGAGGGCCGAGGTCCGGAGCGGCGGCGGCCGGTCATGGCCCACAGGCGGCCGCGGCGATGTCGAGCCGCTCGGTCAGGGTCTGCTCGCCCGCCTTGACCTCGACGGCGACGGCCTTGGTCTTGACGCATTCCTCGCGGGGGAACGGCATCTCGTAGACGCGCTGCTCACCGGCCAGGATGTACCACCCGTCCTGCTCGCCCTCCCACAGGGTCTCGCCTCCCGCGCCCTGCCCGCGCACGCGGATGGTCTGGGGGATCGCGTGCTTGGTGCCGGCATTGCGCAGGCCGAACACGAGTCGCCCCGGCTGCTGCGTGGGCGGGATCATGCGGAGCTCCGCGCGCGCGGCGCGCGCCTCGACGAAGATCGGGATCCCCATGCGGGCCAGCACGCGCACCTGTCCGGCCGGGGCCGCCTGCTGGGCCGGCGGCGGCAGCTCCTCCACGAAGATTCGGTAGGTGCGCTCGATCGGCCCCGCGGGCACGGAGGTGCCCACCCGGACGATCCGCTGCTCGCCCGGCGCCAGGGTGAGCAGGCGCGGGAAGAAGATGATCTCGCTGGTGGAGGTCAGTAGCATCTGCCCGGCCGGATCCTGGGCCCACGCGAAGGCGTTGAGCTGGAACCGGAGCGGCTCGGTGCTCGTGTTCTGGACGGTCAGGATCGCGCTCTGGGTCGGGCCGGCCAGGAAGATCTGGATCGGGTTGACCGTGAAGTCGGCCGCGCGCGCGGGGCCCGGGCCCAGGAGCGCGCCGCCCCACAGCAACAACAAGAGCGCCGGGGCCAGGCGGCCCACCGGCGCTCTGCGCATCGTCGCCAGGCGTCTGCGTTGCACTCGGGCGTCAGTCCTCGAGGTTGCCGGTCACGTTCCGAGTATCACGTCCTAGAAGTTGATGGTCGCGACCACCGTGTCATTATACGAGGCGGCGGCCACATCCTGGCCAGCCGCGACGCGCCCGAAGACCGTGAAGGTACGCGCCGCGCGGCTGGGGGCTACCGCGATGGTGAGACCCGCGGCCGCGCCCGTGCCCCACACCGTGGTCCGGCCCGTGTCCTGGTAGAGCTCGTAGGTCAAGAAGTCCGTGCCGCCCGCCATGCGCCGGGTCGTCCCGGTGACGTTGGCGCCCAGGCCCAGGTCGATGCGCGTGCCCGCGCCCTTGGTGCAGGTGACGACCACCGAGCCGGTCCCGTCCAGCGGGGTGGTGGCATTGGCCACGACGGGATCGTAGGCGCCGAAGGCCACCGCGGTCGTGGTGATGCTGCAGTTCTTGGCCACCGTGGCGCTCACGCCGAGGTTGCCGGTCGCGGTCTGGGCAAACGCAGGAGGTGCCATTCCGAGGGCGAGTCCACCTACGATCAGGGCCACGCGAGCGCTGCGGTTCATTGTCCGTCCTCCGATGATTTTGTATGAGCACGCCTTCTGACAATGGCAACACCGGTGCCAGCGGTCCCTGCCCCGGCGGAGGAAGGAGGCCAAGCCCCCCTTGGACGCGCACAACGTATCAGGAATATGGACGAAATCCACCATTCTGGAGCGGGCCGCCAGGCCGCGAGTTGGCTGCGATCCGGGCAGGTGGTTGGCCGCCAAGCCCCGGGATCCGGGGTGCTGGGGTCTGACCCCTACATTTCCTGAAGGTGCTGGAGTTGGGGGAAACGGCGCGAGAGCGCCGGGGGCCCGTTCGGCCGGCCGGCGCTCTCGAAGACTGCGAAAGCCTAGGGGGCCAGGCTGAGGTGCTAGAAGTTGATGGTCGCCACCACCGTGTCGGCGTAGGAGGCGGCCGTCACGTCCTGCGCACCGGGCACCCGCCCGAAGACCGTGAAGGTGCGGGCCGCGCGGCTGGGAGCTACCGGGATCGTGAGGCCGGCCGCGGCGCCCGAGCCCCACACCGTGGTGCGGGCCGTGGTCGTGTAGAGCTCGTAGGTGAGGAAATCGCCGCCGCCCGTCATGCGCCGGGTCGTACCGGTCGCGTTGGCGCCCAGCCCGAGGTCGATGCGCGTGCCCGCGCCCTTGGTGCAGGTGACGACGACCGAGCCGGTGCCATCGAGCGGCGCGACGGCGTTGACCACGATCGGATCGTAAGCGCCGAAGGCCACCGCGGTCGTGGTGATGCTGCAATTCTTGGCCACCGTGGCGCTCACGCCGAGGTTGGCCGTCGCGGTCTGGGCAAACGCGGGAGCTGCCATTCCGAGGGCGAGTCCACCTACGATCAGGGCCACGCGAGCGCTGCGGTTCATTGTTCGTTCCTCCGAATAATTTTTTTAGTAGTGCTGCTCTCGAGCCCTTACCAAGGCAACTCGGATGCCAGGCCTGAAAACCGGGGTCGTCCCGCGGCGGATGGAGGCATGTAAGAGACTGAAATATTGGACTGAAACAAGCATGGCGCGGGCGGGAGCTCGAGGCCGGATCAGCCCCCGGAGGGCGGGCCGGGCGGGCTCCAAGCTCGGAGGATTGGAGCGCGAGATCCTACAAACTTCGAAGGTGCGCTAGCGGCCGGGAGCCAGGCGCGCCATCACCTCGAGCGCTTGCTCGAGCGAGGGGCCGCCGGGCGCGAAGTTGCCCTCGAGGAACAGCTCGGTGAGGCCGGCCTCCGCGTAGCGCCCGATGTCCTCGCGGATCTCGTCGATCGTGCCGAAGAGCGGCCGCCGCTCCGTGCCCTGTGGCGTGTCGTGGACGCGGTAGGTGCCGCGGCACACGATGTGAAGCTTCGCCGGATCCTTCCCGAGGGCGGCCGCCGCGTCCTTCACCTCCCGGACGAGGGGCGCGACGCTCGCCATCGGCATGTTGCCCCCATTGAAGCCGTCGCCCAGCTCCACCGCGCGCTTCACCACCGTGGAGCCGTAGCCGCCGATGGTGATGGGCGGGCGTGGCTTCTGGACCGGCTTCGGCTCCACGCGGGAGCGCGGCACGTGGTAGAACTCGCCGTGGAACTCGGTCACGTCCTGGGTCCAGATCGCGTCGAGGCAGCGCAGGAACTCGTCGGCGCGCCGGCCCCGCTGCTTGAAGGGCACCCCGACCGCCTCGTACTCGTCCTGCGACCACCCGAGGCCGAGGCCCACGTCGAGGCGGCCCCCGGAGAGCACGTCCAGCGTGGCGAGCTGCTTGGCGAGGACGACCGGCTGGTAGAACGGCATGATCAGCACGCTGGTGCCGAGGCGGATCCGGTGGGTGGCCGCGGCCACGTAGGCGAGCGTCACGATCGGATCGAAGACGCGCTCGAACGGCTTCGGCCACACCTTGCCGGGCACCGGCGGGTACTCGTTCTTCGGCTCGAGCGCGTAGAGCAGGCGCTGGAAGACCCAGAGCGAGTGGTAGCCCAGCGCCTCCGCCTGGCCGGCGACGCGGATCTGGTTCTCCGGGGTGGCCCAGTCGCCCGCGGTGGGCAGCGCGAATCCGAGCTTCATGGGGCGTGATGATACACGAGGCTACTTCGACTCCGCGATGAAGACCCCGTCCCAGCCCTCGGGGGGCGGATCCGCGAGCAGCGCCCGCGCGCGCCGCCGGTAGAGGGCGATGGGCCCGTCGGCGGGCGCCTCGGCCGCGAGCTCGTCGAGGAGGCGCAGGGCCTCCGCCCAGCTCCGCGCGCGATAGAGCGCGATCGCCTCGTGGTAGCGGCCGAGCCGGCGCAGGGCCGCGGGCTCGAGCGCGCCCGCCCGCGCCAGCACCTCGTAGCACGTGAGCGGCTCGGCGCGGCCCTTGACCGCGACGCGGTCGAGGAAGCGGTAGACCACGACGTGCGGCTCCGCCGCGACGGTGGCCTCGCCCACCACGATCCGCACGCCGTATTCCTTGGAGAGCCCCTCGAGCCGCGCGGCCACGTTCACCGGATCCCCCACTGCGGTGTAGATCAGGCGGTCCTTCGAGCCCATGTTGCCGACCACCATCTGTCCGGTGTTGATCCCCACGCCCACGTCGAGATGGGCCCAGCCGCCCGCCTCGAACTGCGGGCGCAGCGCGGCGAGCGCCTCGACCATGTCGAGCGCGGTCAGGCAGGCGCGGCGCGCGTGATCCGCCTGATCCATCGGCGCGTTCCAGAAGGCCTCGATCGCGTCGCCCGCGTACTGGGCGAGCACGCCGTCGTGGCGGAAGACCATGTCCGCCATCGCGGCGCGGTAGGTGTTCAGCAGCGCCACGAGCGTGGCCGGGGGGAGCGTGTGGGCGAGGGTGGTGAACTGGCGGAGATCGCTGAAGAGCACCGTCATCTCCCGCGTCTCGCCGCCCAGACGCAGGCGGGCCGGATCGGCGAGCACCCACTGGCTCACCGCGGGCGAGAGGTAGCGGGCCATCGCCTCCCGCACCACGCGCTGCTCCTTCTGCTCCAGCACCAGGCGCGAGGAGAGCGCGGCCGCGAAGGAGATCAGCAGCGCGGCGGGCGGGTAGACCAGGTCGAGGACGACGCCGCGCTCGAAGAGCAGGGCGGCCGCGGTGCCGTACCCGGCGAGCCCACCCGCCACCGCCAGCCCGGCGGGGAGCGGGCGCCAGGCCGCGACCACCAGCGCGGCGAGCAGCGCCATCAGCCCGATCAGGAGGGTGGTGGCCGCCGGCCCCGCCGGCGCAAGGAAGTGCTGGTAGAGCACGGTCTCGACCGCGTTGCCCAGGATCTCGACGCCCCACATCCGCGTATCGCCGGTGGTCGGGGTGGCGTGCTCGTCGACCCCGCGGATGGTGGGGCCCAGGAGCACGATGCGGTCGCGGACCAGGTCGGGATCGAAGCGCCCCTCGAGCACGTCCACGAAGGAGAGGATGTGGAACGGCCCGCTGCCCCCCGGCTCGGACGGGGGGCCGAGGAAGTCGATCGGCATCGTGTCGTGCTCGCCCACCGGGATCGACCGGCCCGCCGCGTGGACGAGGCCGATCTCCGCGGGCGCGTCCAGGACCACCGGCCGCCGGGTAAAGCGCGCCACGATCGTGAGGGCCAGGCTCGGCAGCTCCTCGCCGCGGGCGCGCAGCAGGAGCGGCAGGCTCCGCACCACGCTGTCCCGGCCGGTGGTCACGTTGGCCAGCCCCTCGTCCACCGCCGCGTTCCGCACCGTGGAGGCGGGCCGGACGAAGGCCTCGAACTCCTGCGCGACCCCGGGCCGCGGGTCGAAGGCCCGCGCGCCCTGGGCCACCACCGGCACGATCACGTTGCCGGCCCGGCGCATCGCCTCGGCGAGCGCGCCGTCCTCGGGCCGCTGCGCGTCGAAGAAGATCGCGAAGGCGACGACCCGCGGCGCAGCGGGCCGGAGCGCGTCGAGCGCGTCGGCGTAGAGGGTGCGGGGCCAGGCCGAGAGCGGACCGTGGGGCGCGAGCAGCGCCTGGTAGCTCTTCTCGTCGATGCCCACGATGACGGTGGAGCGGGCGGACTGCGCGGGGCGCGCGCTGAAGAGCAGGTCGCCGAGCCGGGCGCGCGAGGCGGCGAGGAGCCCCCACAGGCAGGCGGCCGCCAGCACCAGGGCCACCCCCAGGGCGGGCGCGCCGCTCGCGAGGAAGCGCGTGCGCCGGCTCCGCGCGAACGCGCTCACCGCTCGACCGTGAGCATCGAGATCTCGGGCGGCACCCGGAACCGCACCGGGATGATGCTGGTGCCGACGCCGGGCGAGACGAAGAGGTCGCGGCCCTCCTCGTGGACATGGCCGATCGCGTAGCGATCGCCGTAGTGCGACGGCACGATGAGGCGCCCGAGGACGGGCAGGTTCACCTGGCCGCCGTGGGTATGCCCGGCCAGGGTGAGCAGCACGCGGGGGGGCACGCGGACGAAGAGATCGGGATTGTGGGTGAGCACGATCACCGGCGCACCCTCCGGCACCGGGGCCAGCGCGCGCGTGATCGAGGCGGGGCGCGTGCGCAGCTCGCCGACTCCCGCGATCCACAGAGGGTGGCCGCGCACCGTCACCGCCGCCGCGGCGTCTTCGAGCACGTGGATGCCAGCGGCCTCGAGGGCGCGCATGCAGCGGGGGCCGTCGTACCACCAGTCGTGATTGCCCAGCACCGCGAAGACCCCGAGGGGAGCGCGCAGGTCGCGCAGCGCGGCCGCGGTCTGCTCGATGGGCACGAACCGGCCGCCCGCCACCCCGTGGATGACGTAGTCGCCGAGCAGCACGATCAGGTCCGGCCGCTCCGCGTTCACGGACGCGACGACCTCGCGGATCTTGTCCACCGTGATGTGGGGCGCGCCGGTGTGCAGATCGGCGAGGGCGGCGATGCGGAGAGACCCGAGCGCGGCGGGCCAGCCCGCGATCGGAACGCGCGTCTCGCGCGTCACCACCCGGGCGGGCTCGATGCCCACCGACCAGACGACGCCCCCGATGGTTGCCGCCAGCAGGGCCGCCAGGACGACGGTGGCGGCCCGCGGCCGGGGGCGCGTCAGCGGTACTCCCGGAAGAAGGCGCGGAGCTCGGCGGCGAGCGCCGCCGGCTCCTCCATCGCCGCGAAGTGGCCGCCCGCCGGCATCACCGTCCACCGGCGGATGTTGTACATGCGCTCGGCCCAGGAGCGCGGCGGCCGCACGATCTCCTTCGGGAACGCGGCGTAGCCGGTCGGGACCTCGATGCGCTGGCCGTCCGCGATCGGCCACCGCGAGTGGAAGCGCGCGTAGTACGGCCAGAAGGAGGCGTTGATGCTGCCGGTCACCCAGTAGATCATCACGTTGGTGAGCAGCTCGTCCTTGGTGAAGCGGCGCTCGACGTCGCCGCCGCAGTCGCTCCAGGTCCGGAACTTCTCCACGATCCACGCCGCGAGTCCCACCGGCGAGTCGCTGAGGCCGAAGGCGAGGGTCTGGGGCCGGGTGCCCTGGATCCACTGGTAGCCGGTCTCCTCGCGTTGCCAGGTGGCCAGATCCTCGAGGTACTGCTTCTCCTCCGGGGTCGGCTGCGCGGGCGGCTTGATGTCACGCCGGAGCGACAGCAGGTTCACGTGGATGGCGGCGAGACGGTCGGGATACGCGGCGCCCAGCCTCGAGGTGATGAAGCCGCCCCAGTCGCCGCCCTGCGCGGCGAAGCGCGGGAAGCCCAGCGTGTCGGTCATGAGCGACGCGAACACGTCGGCGATCTCCGCCACGCCGAAGCGCGGCTGGCCGGGCGCGAACGAGAAGCCGTAGCCGGGCAGCGAGGGCGCGATCACGGTGAACGCGTCGGCGGGATCGCCGCCGAAGCGCGCGGGGTCGGTGAGCATCGGCAGGATCTTGTGGAACTCCCACACCGACCCGGGCCAGCCGTGGGAGAGCAGCAGGGGCAGCGGATTCGGCCCGCGGCCCTCCTCGTGGATGAAGTGCAGGTCGAT
>DATFGS010000730.1:0-1146 GCA_035249225.1 Candidatus Methylomirabilota bacterium
GGCGGCCCACTACCGCCGGTCGCTCGGGCCCGGAGAGACCGTGGCGGTCAAGCTCCGGCTCAGCAACACGCCACCCCACGGCCAGTGCCTCGCCGGCGAGTTCGACGCCCTCTTCGCCCAGCGGCTCCGCGAGGCGGACCACTTCTACGGGGCCGTGATCCCCGCGTCGCTCGACGCGGACGGGCGCGGCGTGATGCGGCAGGCATTCGCGGGCCTGCTGTGGAGCAAGCAGTTCTACCACTACTACGTCCGGCGCTGGCTGGCGGGGGACCCCGCTTTTCCGCCGCCCCCCGCGGAGCGGCTCGAAGGCCGCAATCACGAGTGGACGCACCTCTACAACGAGGATGTCATCTCGATGCCGGACAAGTGGGAGTACCCGTGGTACGCCGCCTGGGACCTAGCGTTCCACTGCGTCCCGCTGGCCCTGGTGGATCCGGACTTCGCCAAGGAGCAGCTCATCCTCTTCCTGCGCGAGTGGTACATGCACCCGAACGGCCAGATCCCGGCCTACGAGTGGGCGCTGGGAGACGTGAACCCGCCGGTGCACGCGTGGGCCGCCTGGCGCGTCTACAAGATCGAGAAGCGGGTGCGGGGCACCGCGGACCGCCGGTTCCTGGAGCGCGTCTTCCACAAGCTCCTGCTCAACTTCACCTGGTGGGTGAACCGCAAGGACGCCGAGGGCATGAACGTCTTCCAGGGCGGCTTCCTCGGGCTCGACAACATCGGGGTCTTCGACCGCTCGGCCCCGCTGCCGACCGGCGGGCACATCGACCAGTCCGACGGCACGAGCTGGATGGGGATGTACTGTCTGAACATGCTCGCGATCGCGCTGGAGCTGGCGCGCGAGAACCCCGCCTACGAGGACGTGGCGAGCAAGTTCTTCGAGCACTTCGTCTACATCGCCCACGCGATGGACCACCGCGGCGAGTCGGACACGAGCCTCTGGGACGAGGCGGACGGCTTCTTCTACGACGTGCTGCACGTACCGGGCGGCCCGCCGCGCCGGATGAAGATCCGCTCCATGGTCGGGCTCATCCCGCTCTACGCGACCGAGACGCTCGAGCCGGAGATCGTGGATCGTCTCCCCGGCTTCAAGCGGCGGATGCAGTGGTTCATCGACCACCATCCCGACTTCCGCGACCACGT
>DATFGS010000731.1:0-3413 GCA_035249225.1 Candidatus Methylomirabilota bacterium
GGTCGAACTCCTGGCGCGCGATCAGGCCCCGGTCGAGCAGCTCCCGCATCCGCCGGTGATCGAGGCGCGCGCGCTCGAAGTCCGCATGGCGCGCCGCCACGTCGGCCTGCGCGGCCTGGACCGCCGCCCGCCGCGCCACCAGCCGGCTCCGCCGCTCCTCCAGCGTGCGCCGGGCGCTGTCGATGCCGAGCGCCGCCCCGGCCACCGCCGCCTCCGCGCGGGTGACCTGGCTGCGCGTGGACTCGTCGGTCATCGGCACGCCCTCGGTGGCCATGCCCAGGCGGCCCGCCGCGGTCGCCACCGCGGCCCGGGCCTGGTGGACCTTCACCTCCAGGTCCCGCGGATCCAGGCGCGCGAGCGGCGTTCCCGCGGCCACCTCCTGGTTGTCGCGCACGAGCAGCTCGAGCACGGTGCCGCGCACCCGCGCGCTGACCGGCGAGACGTGCCCCTCGACGAACGCGTCGTCGGTGGAGACGTGGCGATTCCAGTAACGCCAGGCATGCACGCCGTACGCGCCGGCGGCCAGCACGACGACGCCGAGGAGGGCCAGGATCAGGGCGCGCCGGCGCCGGCCCTGGGCGAAGGACGACGGGAACGGGTCTCGCGAGTCCAGGTCGGTCAGAGCTGCCAGTCCTGGTACCAGGTGGACTCGGCGCCGATCCCCTCGCGCTGCACCGACACGTCGATCAGGTACGGCCGGTTCTCGCGCGTGATCTTGTCCATGCCGCGGCGGAGCGCCGGCTCCAGCTCCTTCACGGTGGTCACCGCCTCGCCGTCCACGCCCTGCGAGCGGGCCAGCGCCACGTGGTCGGTGGCGGGCGCGCTGAGCCAGAGCCCGGGGTACTTGCCCTCGCGGATCATCTTGCTGTCCGGCATCTCCCTGGCCCAGTTGTGCCGCACGATCTGGTAGCTCTCGTTGTTGGAGACGATCGTGAGCACCGCGGTGTTGTAGCGCGCCATCGTCCAGAAGCCGGATGCGCTGTAGCCGAGCGCGCCGTCGCCCAGGTGCAGGACGACCGGCCGATCGCGTCCGACCGCGATCTTCGCGCCGATGGCCGCGCCCACCCCGAAGCCGAGCGAGCCGCCGCCGCTGCGCGTCCAGTCCATGCCGCCGTGGCCGAACGCCATCAGGGTGGTCCGCGCCGTCGAGCTCTCCTGCACCATCACCGTGTTCCTCGGCAGGCTGGAGGCGAGGTGCGCCTCCAGCACCGCGGGGTGCACCGGGGAGTCGTGCTCGTGCTCGCGCACCAGGTTCTCTTCCCGCTCGATCAGCATGGCCGCGTAGGTGCGCACCTTGGCCCGCTGGGTGGCCCACGCCCCCGCCTTCTCCGCCCCGTGCACGCGGCCGAGCGCCTGGGTGATCGCCTTCAAGGTCTCGGTGGTCTCGCACTGCGCGGCCAGGTCGAGCGGGTAGTGCCGGCCCATCAGGAGCGGGTTCGGCCCGACCTGCATGATCACCGGCTCGTTGACGCTGCCGTGCACACCCTGGCAGCCCACCAGGAAGATCAGGTCGGGCCTGAGCCCGGTCGCCTTCTCGAAGTCCTTGGACACCGGATAGTTGCCGCAGAAAAGCGGGTGCCGGGTCGGGAAGTTCTGGAAGATCTGCCGGCTCGCGAACACCGGCGCCTCCAGCGCCTCGGCCAGCCGCACCGCCTCGGCCTGCGCGCCTTCCCGCCAGACGTCGTCGCCGAACATCAGCACCGGGCACTTCGCCTCGCCGAGCCGCTTGGCGATCGCGGCCACCGTCTGCGCGCGCGCCGGCCCCGGCCGCTCGATCTGGTACTGGGCACCCTCGCCGATCGCCGCCTCGAGCCCCTCCGTGTGCAGCAGCTCCGCGCTGATCGAGAGGTAGACCGGCCCGGTGGGCGGCGTGGTGGCCTCGCGCAGCGCGCGGATGGTGGCCACGCTGATCGCCTTCGGGTTCGTGTGCACCTGGTACGAGCAGCGCGCCTCCTTGGTGATGGGCCGCATCGACTCTGCCTGGCTCAGCCCGGGGAACGGGGCGAGGCCGCGGTA
Organism: Candidatus Methylomirabilota bacterium; assembly: GCA_035249225.1. GTDB lineage: Bacteria > Methylomirabilota > Methylomirabilia > Rokubacteriales > CSP1-6 > CAMLFJ01. Next base: position 2,017 of record DATFGS010000731.1, read on the forward strand.
GTCCTGGAGCTCCGAGGCCCAGTCCCCCGCGATGACCAGGAGCGAGGAGCCCGCCACCTGCGCGTTGAAGAGCTGCCCGGCGAGCTGGTAGGAGCCGCCCATCACGTGCGCGATGACCACGCCGACCTTGCCGCTGACGCGGTGATAGCCGTCGGCCATCGCGGCCACCAGGCCCTCGTGCTTGCCGACGACCAGGCGGTTGTCCCCATCCTCGGCGATGGCGGCGAAGAGGCCGGTCTCCGCGGAGCCCGGGTTGGTGAAGAGATACTCCACGCCCGCGTCCTTGAGCGTCTGGAGGAGCAGCATGCCGCCGGTGCCGGTGATGGTCTTGCGCATGGTTGGCCTCGGTCTTCCTGGTTCTAGGGCCCTCACCCTGCCCTCTCCCCCGGAGGGGAGAGGGAGGGAGACAAGGGGCTAGTGAGCGGCGGCGACGGCCTCGGGCATCTTCTCGACCTTCAGCGTCGCGTGCACCGCGGGCGAGTAGATCTCGAGGATCTCGAGGTCGTCGGTGCACTCGAGCTCGTTGTGAACGATGCCGGCGGGCTGGAGCACGCAGTCGCCGGGCCCGAAGGTGCGCTCGCCCACTCCCTCGTAGACGAACTTGATCGTGCCCTTGAGCACGTAGAACATCTGGAAGTCGCACTCGTGCTTGTGCAGCCCGGTGGTGTGCAGGTCGTGGGTGTCGCCGCCCTGCTTCACCCGGACGATGTGGGCGCGCATCTTGCCGTGGGTGGCGTCGGCGATGCCGAGGTCGCGGTACTCCATGAAGCTGCGGAGGCCGGGCTGGTAGACGGCGTCCTTGGCGAGGCTCGCGCTGAACTTCTGCTTGGGCTCGTTCATGTCGGTCTCTCCTCTTGGATCAGACGGTTCGCTGCAGGAAGCTGGTGGTCAGCGGCCAGGTGAGGTCCGCGTAGTAGGGCTGGAAGCCCGCGTTGTCCGGGTGGCGGAAGCCGTGGTTGGCGTCGGAGAAGAAGTGCCACTCCACGAGCTTGCCATTCTGGATGAAGCTCTGCCAGAGCGGGCCCTGGATGGCCGGGGTGGCGATGTAGTCCTGGCCCGCCGCGAAGACCAGCGAGGCGCACTGGAGCGTCTTCGCCAGGTGGAAGGCGTGCCGGGGCCGGTGCGAGGTCTCGGGCTCGTCGCGCACCGAGGGGTAGTAGAGCACGATCGCCTTCACCGACGGGTGATCGGCCGCGAACGGGATCAGCAGCCGCCCGCCCATGCAGTGGCCGATGCAGCCGGTGCGCGCCGGATCCGTGTGCATGCGGTCGATCAGGTAGCGCCAGGCCTCGTCCATCTTGCCCAGGAACTCGTCGTCGCCGTGCTTGGCCTGGAGATCCGCGCCCATGCCGATGTGGGTGGTGCCCGCGATGCCGAACATGTTGAAGAGATCGGGC
>DATFGS010000732.1:0-2896 GCA_035249225.1 Candidatus Methylomirabilota bacterium
CGTCTTTCACGGGATCGTGGCGGTGGGCATCCGGCGCAGCGTGTGGGAGATGCGCGGCTTCTACGGCCGCGTCTGCTACCGCATCGGCGGCTTCGTGCTGAGCGCCGACGACGTCGAGCACGGCATCCTGCGCGGCAACGCGCGGCACGGCTGGCTCCGGCAGCGCCGCTTCGGCGCGCGCGACTCGCGCCTGGCCCTGGCGGTGTACCCGGTGGACCCACGCATCCACTTCGCGATCACCTGCGGCGCCCAGTCCTGCCCGCCGGTGGGCGCCTACCGGGCCGCCGCGCTGGACCAGCAGCTCGACCTGGCCGCGCGCAACTTCCTGAACCAGGCGGTGACGGTGGACGGGCAGGGCCGCGTCACCTGCTCCCGGATCCTCGAGTGGTACGCGGCGGACTTCGAGGCCGCGGGCGGGCTCGGCGCCTTCCTCGCGCGCTACCTCGACGCGGGTCCCGTGCGCGACGCGGTCGCCGGGCGCGCGCGCCCGTGCGACGTCTATCGCCCCTACGACTGGGCGCTCCAGCACGAGCCCGCGGAATGACCCGGCTGCCCCTCGCGACCGTCGCGCCCGCGGGCCGCGCGCCGATCGCCCCGTTCGTCGGCCTCTCCACGCTCTGGGTGCAGGTGACCGGGACCTGGTGCAACCTCGAGTGCCGCCACTGCATCAACGCGAGCGGCCCGAAGGCGCCCTGGCTCAAGCCGCTCGACACGGCCACCATCGCGCGCGCCATCTGCGACGCGGAGGCGGCGGGGGTGAAGGAGATCTACTTCACCGGCGGGGAGCCGTTCCTCCACGGCGAGATCCTGCCGCTGCTCGAGCTGGCGCTCGGCGCCGCGCCCACCACCGTGCTCACCAACGGCACCCTGATCGGGCCGGAGACGGCCGACGCCCTCGCCGCGCTGGCCGCGCGGGCGCCGTACTCGCTCGAGCTGCGCGTGAGCCTCGACGACACGGATCCCGAGAAGAACGACCGGATCCGCGGCGACGGCGCGTGGGCGAAGGCGGTGGCGGCGGTCCGGCTGCTGCGCGAGCGCGGCCTCCTGCCCATCGTGACCGCGACCGAGATCACGCGCGACGAGCACCCGCCGGGCTCCGGCATGTACGAGCGCTTCCGCGACTTCCTGCACGCGCAGGGGGTGGCGCGCCCGCGGGTGAAGATCATGCCGGTGTTCGGCCTCGGCCGCCAGCCCGCGGGGGCGGCGGAGCCGCTCACCGAGGAGGATCTCGAAGGCTTCGACCGCTCGGTGCTGCAGTGCGCGGACGCGCGCGTGGTGGCCGCGGGCGGGGTCTACGCCTGCCCGATCCTGGCCGGCCTCCCGGGCGCGCGCCTCTCCGCGGGGAGCCTCGAGGAGTCGTTCCGGCCCACGCCGCTCTATCACCCGGCGTGCGTGACGTGCCGCCGGACGGGGATGACGTGCCGGAACAGCTAGGCGAGTACCGGCGCATCGCGGTGTTCGGGGGCGTTTACAACAATGCGCCCGCGCTCGAGGCCTTGCTCGCCGACGCCCGCGCCCGCGACGTGGAGGCGGTGTTCTGCCTGGGCGACATGGGCGGCTTCGGCCCGCACCCGGACCGCGTGTTCCCGCTGCTGCGCGAGCACGGGGTCCTGGCGATCCAGGGCAACTACGACGAATCGCTCGCCTCCGGCCGCACGGACTGCGGCTGCGGCTACACCGACCCGCGCGACAACCACTACGCGGCGATCAGCTACCGCTACACGTTCGCGCGCACCTCGGCCGAGAACAAGGCGTGGCTCGGCGCGCTGCCGCGTCACCGGCGGCTCAAGCTGGGCCCGCACCGCGTGCTGATGTGCCACGGCTCCCCGCGGGTGGTCAACGAGTTCCTGTGGGAGTCGGCCACCCCGAACGGCCTGCTCCGCCACCTGATGGACCGCGCGGAGGCCGACGTGATGCTGTGCACGCACACCGGCATGAAGTGGCATCGCGCGCTGCCCGACGCCCGCCACGCGGTGAACGTGGGCGTGATCGGGCGGCCCGAGAACGACGGCCGCACCGACGTCTGGTACACCGTGCTGACCGCGGGGTCCGATCTCGGGGTGGAGTTCGTGCCGCTCGCCTACGATCACGAGACGCTCGCGCGCGAGATGGATCGGGAAGGCCTGCCGCCCGAGTTCGCGGAGACGATCCGCACCGGGTGGTGGACCACCTGCCTCGAGAACCTGCCCGCCCGCGAGCGCGCCCGGGGCAAGTACTGAGCCGGCGGCGGCTGGTCGTCACGCTCCTCGCCCTGGCGCTGGCGGTGGTGCTCGTCCGCGTCCTCGGCCTCACCGACCTGATCCGCCTCGAGAACCTGGGCCGCCTGCGCGAGCGGATCGACGGCCTGGGCGCGTGGGCCCCGGTGGTCTTCATCGTGGGCTACGTGCTCGCGGTGGTGGCTTTTGTCCCCGCGCTGCCGCTCACCATCCTGGCGGGCCTGGCCTTCGGGACCGCCTGGGGCACGGTCTACGTGGCGATCGCGGCCACCACCGGCGCGTGCCTGGCCTTCCTGATCGCGCGCTACGCGGCCCGCGCGGCGGTGGCGCGATGGATGGCCGGCCATCCCGCGCTCGCGCGCATGGACCGCGCGGTCGCGCGCCACGGCTTCCGCATCGTCATGATCACGCGGCTGGTGCCGATCTTCCCGTTCAACCTGCAGAACTACGCCTACGGGCTCACCTCGATCGGCTTCGGGGCGTACGCGGTGACCTCGTTCCTCTGCATGCTGCCGGGCACGCTGGCCTTCACCGCGGCGGCGGGGGCGGTGGCGGCGGGCGCCTGGGACGCGCGGCGCATGCTGCTCCTGCTGGCCCTGGCCGGGGTGCTGCTCGTCGCGCTCTCGCTGCTGCCGCGCTGGCTGCGCGGGCGCAGCGCCGCGCTCGACGACCTGCTGCAC
>DATFGS010000733.1:0-11343 GCA_035249225.1 Candidatus Methylomirabilota bacterium
GGAGCACCAGCGTGAGCGCGCCCGGCCAGTGGCGCGCCATGAGGGCGCGCGCGCCGTCGGAGATCGTGGCGGCCAGCTCCGTGACCATGTCGAGGCCGTCCACCAGGACGAGAATCGGCTTGTCGTCCGGGCGTCCCTTGACCTCGAACACGCGCGCGACCGCGGCGGGGTCCAGCGCGTCGGCGCCGAGACCGTAGAAGCTCTCGGTGGGGAAGGCCACGAGCCCGCCCGCCTGGATGCGCGCGCCGGCCGCGCGCATGACCGACCGATCGGGCTGTACCGGATCCACCGCGACCACGCGAGTCGAGAGCGTCGGCGTGCTCACCCGATCCGTCTCAGGGCGTGGTGGCCGATGTCGCGGCGGTAGTGCGCGCCGTCGAAGCGGATGCGCTGGACGGCGGCGTAGGCCGCGCGGATCGCGGCGGCCGCGTCCGGGCCCGAGGCCTGCACGCCCAGCACGCGGCCCCCCGCGGTGACGAGCGTGTCGCCCGCCATCGCGGTGCCGGCGTGGAAGACGTTGATGCCCGGCAGCCCGGCCGCCGCGGCGACGCCCGTGATCGGGCGGCCGGTCTCGTAGCGGCCCGGATAGCCCGCGGAGGTCATCACCACGCAGACCGACGTCCCCGGGCTCCACGCGAGCGCGGGGGGGAGCCCCCGGCCGGTGGCGGCGGCCTCGAGCAGGGCGAGCAGGTCGTCCTCGAGGCGCGGCATGATCGCCTGGCACTCCGGGTCGCCGAAGCGGCAGTTGAACTCGATGACCTTCGGCCCCTCGCGCGCGATCATCAGGCCCACGTAGAGCACGCCGGTGTAGGGCGCGCCCTCCTTGCCCATCGCCGCGATCACCGGCCTCACGATCTCGGCCATGACGCGATCCTGCATCGCCTCACTCATGACCGGCGCCGGCGAGTAGGCACCCATCCCGCCGGTATTGGGCCCCCGATCGCCGTCGAAGACCGTCTTGTGATCCTGGGCCGCGGCGAGAGGCAGCACCGCCGCGCCGTCGGCGAGCGCGAAGAACGAGGCCTCCTCCCCTTCGAGGAACTCCTCCACGACCACCGTCAGGCCGGAATCGCCGAAGGCGCGGTCGTCGAAGCAGAGGGCGAGCGCGCGGTCCGCCTCCTCCAGCGAGCGGCACACGATGACGCCCTTGCCCGCGGCGAGCCCGTCGGCCTTCACGACCAGGGGCGCGCCCAGCTCGCGGCAGTACGCGCGGGCCGCCGCCGCGTTCCGGAGCGTGCGGAAGCGCGCGGTGGGTACGCCGTGGCGGGCCATGAGGTCCTTGGAGAAGGCCTTCGAGCTCTCGAGACGGGCCGCCGCCGCGCTCGGCCCGAACACCGCGAAACCGGCCGCGCGGAGCCGGTCGGCGAGCCCCATCGCCAGCGGCACCTCGGGCCCCACCACGACCAGGTCGGGCCGCTCCTTCCGCGCGAGATCCACCAGCTGATCGAGTGCGGTGTCCTTCACCGGAACGCAGCGGGCGTGCGCGGCGATGCCCGGATTGCCGGGCGCGGCGATCATGCGGCCCAGGCGCGGGCTCTGCGCGAGCTTCCAGGCCAGCGCGTGCTCGCGCCCGCCCCCGCCCACCAGGAGGACGTCGGTCACTCGTCGCCCTCCGGGTCGGCACCGGAGGGCTCGGCGCCCTCCTCCAGGTGCGCGCGCGCGATCTTGGCCCACGGGCTGCCCAGGTCGAGCTCGAGGTAGCGGCGCCAGTGCACCGCCGCATTCTCGGCCCGCCCCATCTTGGCGAGCACGCCCGCCAGGTTGAAGTGGGCGTCCGCGTAGTCGGCGTCCATCTCGAGCGCGCGCCGGTACCAGGTCACCGCCACCGGGAAATCGCCCAGATCCTCGTGGAGCGAGCCCAGGTTGAAGGACGCCTGGCAGCAGCTCTCGTCGGCCTCGAGCGCGGCGCGGTAGCACTCCCCCGCCCGCTCGTACTGGCCCATGCGGTGATGCAGCAGGCCCAGGTTGTTCCAGGCCGCCGCGTACCCCGGATCCATGTCGAGCACGCGCTCGTAGGCGTCCACCGCGGACTCCCAGCGCTCCGGGTCGCCGTCCCACTCCGACGCGCGCTGGAACCACACCTCGGCCGCGTCGGCGGGCGGGATCAGGGGGCGCACCATCCCGGTCAGCAGGGTCTCCCGGGTCTCCTGCTCGAGGTCTCCGGTCTCGAAGGCGAGCAGGGTCTGCCCGGTGCCCGGGTCGAGCCGCAGGCGGTCCTGCTCGACGACGACCTGGCGGTCGCGCACCACGAGGCGCAGCTCGGCCAGCGGCGTCCGCACGTCGGGAGCGAGGCGCCGCGCCCCGTCGAGCGCGGCGCGCACCTGGCGCACGCTCGCGCCGCTCTCCAGCAGGTTCGCAGCCGCGCGGACCGAGACCAGCTCGCGGAAGCGCAGGCCGCCCGGGTCGTCGCGCAGCAGCCCGAGACGCCGGAGCTGCGAGCGGCGCTTGGGGGACAGGCGCAGGAGCCGCGTCAGCTCCCGCAGCGTGAAGACCCGCTCGAGCGGAGGGCTAGTGCTTGAAATGGCGAATCCCGCACACCACCATGGCCATGCCGTGCTCATCGGCGGCCGCCACGATCTCCGCGTCGCGGACCGAACCGCCGGGATGGATCACCGCGGTGGCGCCCGCCTTGGCCACCACGTCGAGCCCGTCGCGGAACGGGAAGAACGCGTCGGAGGCGCAGACCGAGCCTTTGGTCTCGAGCCCCAGCTCGCGCGCGCGCATGACCGCGATGCGCGCCGAGTCCACCCGGTTCATCTGCCCGGCGCCCACCCCGACGACCTGGTCGGCGGTCGCGAGCACGATCGCGTTGGACTTGGCGTGCTTGGCCACGCGCCAGCCGAAGCGCAGCCCCCGCAGCTCCACCTCGGTGGGCGGCCGCTTCGAGACGACGGTGAGCGCGGCCGGATCGAGGTCGACGAGGTCGGCCTCCTGGAGCAGCACCCCGCCCCAGACGCTCCGGATCTCCTGGCCGCGCGAGGGGTAGTCGGCGCGCGCGCACGGGAGGCGGAAGACCCGGCACTTCTTCTTGGTCCGGCGGATCTCCTCGAGCGCGTCCGGCTCGTAGGCGGGGGCGAAGAGGATCTCGAGCAGGATCCCGGAGAGCTCCTTCACCACCTCGAGGTCCACCGTCCGGTTCAGCCCGACGATGCCGCCGTAGATCGACACCGGGTCGCAGGCCTTGGCCTTCCGCGCCGCCTCGCCCGCGCTCTGGCCGATCGCCACGCCGCAGGGATTGGTGTGCTTGATCACCACCGCGGCCGGGTCGTCGAACTCGAGCAGCAGGCCCAGCGCGGCCGACCAGTCGAGCAGGTTGTTGTACGAGAGCTCCGGGCCGTGCAGCTGGGTGGCCGCGCCGAGGCCGAGCGCGCCCGCGGACGGGCGGTAGAACGCGGCGGCCTGGTGCGGGTTCTCGCCGTAGCGCAGCGTCTGGGCGAGCACGCCATCGACGGACAGCCGCTCGGGGAATCCGGTCGCGGGCGCCGTGGCCGGACGTCCGGTCGCGCCCGGCTCGCGCAGGTAGGTCGCGATCGCCGCGTCGTACTGGGCGGTGCGGCGGAAGGCCTCGAAGGCCAGCCGGAAGCGCGTGGCATCGGACAGGCCGCCGTCGCCACGCCGCAGCTCCTCCAGCACGGGCCCGTACTGACCCGGATCGGTGATGACCGCCACGTGGGCGTGGTTCTTGGCCGCGCCACGGATCATGCTGGGCCCGCCGATGTCGATGTTCTCGATCGCCTCCTCGAGCGACACGCCCGGCCGCGCCACCGTCTGCTCGAAGGGATAGAGCGTCACCGCGACCAGGTCGATCGGCCGGATGCCGTGCCGCTCGAGCGCGGCCAGGTGCTCGGGCAGCTCGCGGCGGGCCAGGATGCCGCCGTGCACGCCCGGATGGAGCGTCTTCACGCGGCCGTCGAGCATCTCGGGGAAGCCGGTGACCTCGGCCACGTCCACCACCGGGACGCCGGAGTCGCGCAGCAGCTTGGCGGTCCCGCCGGTCGACAGGATCTCGGCGCCGAGGGCGGCCAGGCCTCGGGCGAACTCCACCACGCCGGTCTTGTCGTGCACGCTGACGAGGGCGCGTCGCACTCGAGTCATGGGGTCTCCCTGATCTGCACGCGGCGGCCGCGGATCTCGAGCCGTCCCCGCGCGAACAGCCGGACGGCCTCCGGGTAGAGCCGGTGCTCCTCGACGAGGATCCGGTCCGCGAGGGTGGCCTCGGTGTCGTCCGGCATCACCGGGACCGCCGCCTGGAGCACGATGGGGCCGGTGTCCACGCCGTCGTCGACGAAGTGCACGGTGGCGCCCGAGACCCGGGCCCCGTGCTCGAGGGCCTGGCGCTGCGGGTGCAGCCCCGGGAAGGCGGGCAGCAGCGAGGGGTGGATGTTCAGGAGACGCCCGCGGAAGTGGGCGACGAAGCCCGGGCTCAGGAGCCGCATGTAGCCGGCGAGGCACGCGAGCCCGACCCGCCGCTCCTCGAGCGCCGCGATCACCGCCTTCTCGTGGGCCTCGCGCGAGGGATGCTGCCCGGGCTCGAGCACGACCGTCTCGATCCCGAGCTCGCGCGCGACCGCGAGCGCGCCCGCGCCCGCCCGGTCCGTCACGAGCACGACCACCGCGGCGGGGATGCGCCCGCCCGCGGCGGCCAGGGCCAGCGCGCGGAAGTTGGAGCCGCGCCCGGAGGCGAGGACGCCCACGCGCAGCGGCTCAGACATACTCCACCCCCGGCGCGCCCGGCACGATCTCGCCGATCGCGTAGACCCGCTCCCCCTGGGCCTCGAGGGTCCGGGTGGCGGTGGCCGCGTCCTCGCGGGCGACCACGATCACGAAGCCGATCCCCATGTTGAAGGTGCGCCGCATCTCGGCGTCGTCCACCGCGGCGGCCCGCTGGATCGCCGCGAAGATCGGCGGCTGGGGCCACGAGCGCGGATCGATCCGGGCCCGCCGCTGGCCGGGCAGCACGCGCGGGAGGTTCTCGGTGATGCCCCCGCCGGTCACGTGGGCCATCGCCCGCACCTGCACCGCCCGGATCAGCTCGAGCACCGGCTTGACGTAGATGCGGGTGGGCTCGAGCAGCTCGTCGCCCACGCTCCGCCCGACGCCGGGGATGGGGTCCCCGAGCTTCAGACCCATGCGCCCGAAGATCGCCTCGCGCGCCAGGCTGTAGCCGTTCGAGTGCAATCCGGAGGACGCCAGCCCCAGGATACGATCGCCCGCGGTGACGTGCTCGCCGGTGATCAGGGCGGACCGCTCGGCCACCCCCACCGCGAAGCCGGCCAGATCGTACTCCCCCGGCGCGTAGAGCGCGCCCATCTCCGCGGTCTCGCCGCCCACGAGGGCGCAGCCGGCCTGGCGGCAGCCCGCCGCGACGCCGGTCACGATCGCCTCGATCTTCTCGGGCTCGACCTTGTGGACGGCCAGGTAGTCGAGGAAGAAGAGCGGCTCGGCGCCGTGCACGATCACGTCGTTGACGCCCATCGCGACCAGATCGAGGCCGATCGTGTCGTGGCGGTCCGCCATGACCGCGATCTTGAGCTTGGTGCCCACCCCGTCGGTGGAGGAGACGAGCACCGGATCCTGCAGGCCGAACGGGACGCGGCAGAAGGCGGCGAAGGCCCCGAGGCCGCCCAGCACCTCCGGGCGAAGCGTGGACGCGGCCAGGGGCGCGATCCGGCGCACAACCTCGTCGCCGGCTCGGATGTCCACGCCGGCGGCCCGATACGTCAGGGGATCCATAGTCCTTACGAGTCGAACAGCTTGAGCTGCGCCAGTTCCTCGGACTCGAAGCCTACCTGGTACTGGCCCGTGAAGCACGCGTGACAGAAATGATCCGGATCCGACCCGGCGGCCTTGAGCATGCCCTCGAGCGAGAGGTAGCCGAGCGAGTCGGCGCCGAGGTAGCGCTGGATCTCCTCGACCTTGTGGCTCGAGCCGATCAGCTCACGCCGGGTCGGCGTGTCGATGCCGTAGTAGCAGGGCCACTGGATCGGGGGCGAGGAGATGCGCACGTGCACCTCTCGGGCGCCCGCGGCGCGGATCATCTTCACGATCTTGCGGCTGGTGGTGCCGCGGACGATGGAGTCGTCGATGACGACGACCCGCTTGCCGTCGAGGACCTCGCGGTTCGGGTTGAGCTTCACCTTGACCCCGAAGTGGCGGATGCCCTGCTGCGGCTCGATGAAGGTGCGGCCCACGTAGTGGTTGCGGACGAGGCCCACGTCGTAGGGCAGCCCCGAGGCTTCCGAGAAGCCGAGCGCCGCTCCGACCCCCGAGTCGGGCACCGCGATCACCAGGTCCGCCACCACCGGATGCTCCCGCGCGAGCTGGTGGCCGAGCGCCTTGCGCACCGCGTGCACGTTCCGGCCCCACAGCACCGAGTCCGGACGCGCGAAGTAGACGTACTCGAACACGCACTGCAGCCGCTGGGCGGGACGGAAGGGTTTGAGCGAGGTCAGGCCGCGGTCGTCGATCACCAGGATCTCGCCGGGCTCGACGTCGCGCTCCACCTTCGCCTCCATCAGATCGAGCGCGCAGGTCTCGGAGGCGAGCACCCAGGCGTCGTCCAGGCGGCCCAGGGTCAGCGGCCGGAAGCCGGAGGGATCGCGCACGCCGATGACCGAGTCCTGGGTCAGCAGCAGCAGGGTGTAGGCGCCGCGCACCCGGGTGAGGGCGCGGGCGAGCTGCTCCGCCAGGGTCGCGCCCTCGGACCGGGCGAGCAGGTGCAGGATGACCTCGGTGTCGGACGACGACTGGAACACCGCGCCGTCCTTCTCGAGCTCTTCCCGGAGCGCCTCCGCGTTCACGAGGTTGCCGTTGTGGGCGATCGCCACCGGCCCGTGCGCGGTGGTGCCGGTGATCGGCTGGGCGTTGCGCAGGTTGGAGCTGCCCGCGGTGGAGTAGCGCACGTGCCCGATCGCGCGATGGCCCGGGAGGCGCTTCAGGCGGTCGCGGCTGAATACGTCGGCGACCCAGCCCATCGCCTTCTCGACCTGGAAGTGGTCACCGTCGGTGGAGGCGATGCCGGCGGATTCCTGGCCCCGATGCTGGAGCGCGTAGAGACCCAGGTACACGACGTTGGCCGCCTCGGCGTGGTTCCAGATGCCGTAGAGCCCGCACTCGTCGTGGAACTTGTCGTCGTCCAGCTCGATGGGCGTCGCCTCAGCTGACATATCGCTCAAAGCCACCCCTCCACGCGCTCGTGATGCGGTTCAGCTCCAGGTCCACGAGGCTCGCGTCACCCGCGCGGATCCGGAGGCGATCGCCCCCGACCCGCCCGATGAAGCGCCACGGAACCCGGAACTCGCTCATCAGCTGCTCGAAGTGGCGCGCCCGGTCCGCCTTGACCGAGACCACCACGCGCGACGGTCCTTCCCCGAAGAGCGTCAGATCGGCGCGTCCGCCGCCCGTTCCCAGCTCCACCTCCGCGCCCAGCGGGCGCGGCCCGCTCATGCAGGCCTCGGCCAGCGCCACCGCCAGGCCCCCTTCGGCGCAATCGTGGGCCGACGCGAGGAGGCGCGCCCCGATCGCCGCGCGACAGGCCTCCTGCACCGCCCGCTCCACCGACAGGTCGAGCGGGGCGAGCCGCCCGGCCACTGCGCGCTCCCGTACCCACAGCCATTCCGACCCGCCGAGGCTCACCGCGTCCGGCCCCAGCAGAGCCACCCGGTCACCCTCCTCGGCGAACCACTGGGTGCAGCGGGCGTCCGCCTCGTCGAGGATCCCCGCCATCCCGATGACCGGGGTGGGGAGGATGGCCTGACCGAGGGTCTCATTGTAGAAGGAGACGTTGCCGCCTACCACGGGGATTTCCAGGGCGCGGCAGGCCTCGGTGATGCCGGCCACCGCCTCCTTGAACTGCCACAGGATCTCCGGCCGCTCCGGGGAGCCGAAGTTCAGGCAATCGGTGAGGCCGAGGGGCCGCGCCCCGCTCACCGACAGGTTGCGCGCGGCCTCCGCCACCGCCATCGCCGCGCCCACGCGCGGATCGAGATAGACGAAGCGCGCGTTGCAATCGGTGGTTACCGCCACACCGGTGCGGGTGCCCTTGATGCGCAGGACTCCCGCGTCCGAGCCCGGGAGCACCAGGGAGTTGATCCCCACCTGCTGGTCGTATTGCCGGTATACCCACTCCTTCGACGCGATGCCCGGCGAGGCCAGGAGCGCCAGGAGCGCGTCCGAGGTGTCGGGGGGTGCGGGCAGCGCGAGCGGGTCGAAGGCCTCGAGGGCGTCCTGCCATCCGGGCCGGGCGGTGGGCTTCTCGTACACCGGGGCCTCGTCGGCCAGGGCCTTCACCGGCACCTCGGCCACGACCGCCCCGTGGAAGCGCACGCGCAGCAGGCCGTCGTCGGTAACGGTACCGATCTCGACGGCGTCCAGCTCCCACTTGGCGAAGGTCCGTCTGACCTCCTCCTCCCGGCCGCGCGCCGCCACCAGGAGCATGCGCTCCTGCGACTCCGACAGCATGATCTCGTAGGGCGTCATCCCGGTCTCGCGCTGCGGGACCCGCGAGGCCTCGATCTCCATCCCCATGCCCGAGCGGGCGGGCATCTCCGAGCAGGCGCACGCGAGCCCGGCCGCCCCCATGTCCTGGATGCCGACGATCGCGCCGGTGGCCATGGCCTCCAGGCAGGCTTCGAGCAGCAGCTTCTCGGTGAACGGATCGCCGACCTGCACGGTGGGCCGCCGCTCCTCCGCGGTCTCGTCGAAGGTGGCCGAGGCCATGGTGGCGCCGTGGATGCCGTCGCGCCCGGTCTTGGCTCCCACGTAGAACACCGGGTTGCCCGCTCCCTCGGCGCGCGCCCGGAAGATCCCGCGCTTGGGCACGAGCCCGACCGCCATGGCGTTGACCAGGGGATTGCCCGCATACTCCGGCGCGAAGCCGACCTCGCCGCCCAGGTTCGGAACCCCGAAGCAGTTGCCGTACCAGCCGATGCCGGACACCACGCCCTCGATGAGGCGCCGCGTGCGCGGGTCGGCGGGATCGCCGAAGCGCAGCGAGTCGAGGACCGCGATGGGCCGCGCCCCCATGGTGAAGATGTCGCGGAGGATGCCCCCCACCCCGGTCGCCGCGCCCTGGAAGGGCTCGATGAAGGAGGGGTGGTTGTGGCTCTCGATCTTGAAGGTCAGCGCGAGATCGCCGCCCAGGTCCACGATGCCCGCATTCTCGCCCGGCCCCTGCAGCACGTGGGCCGCGCGGGTGGGCAGCGCGCGCAGGAAGACGCGCGAGTGCTTGTAGGCGCAGTGCTCGGACCAGAGGGCGGAGAAGAGGCCGAGCTCGGTGAAGGTGGGCTCCCGGCCGAGGCGCCGGATGATGCGATCGTACTCTTCGGCCGTGAGGCCGTGGCTCTGAGCCAGGTCCAGCGTGACCTTAGGGTCGCCCGCGGTCACCCCGCCCCCACCCGGTTGTCACGTGGCCTATCGCTTGAGGAACGAGCCGTCTTCGACGAGAGTGCCGAGAATCGAGTTGAAGATCAGGGTGCCGTCGGTCCCGCCCACCGTGGCCTCGGCGGCCCGCTCCGGGTGCGGCATCAGCCCGAGCACCGTGCCTTCCTCGTTGATCACCCCGGCGATATTGTCGAGTGAGCCGTTCGGGTTGGCTTCCTTGGCGAGACGCCCGTCCTCCGTGCAGTACCGGAAGACGATCTGGTTCTTCGCCCGGAGCTGCCGCAGGGTCTCCGGATCGACGTGGTACTTCCCCTCGCCGTGCGAGATCGGCATCTTGAGGATCTGGCCCGGCCGCATCGCGCGCGTGAACGAGGTGTCCGCGTTCTCCACCAGGAGGTGGGTCGACTGGCAGCGGTACTGCAGGCACTCGTTGCGCATGAGGGCGCCGGGCAGCAGCCGCGCCTCGCAGAGGATCTGGAAGCCGTTGCAGGAGCCGAGCACGAGGCCGCCCCGCGCGGTGAACTCCGGGAGCGCCTCCACCACCGGCGAGCGGCCGGCCACTGCGCCCGCGCGGAGATAATCTCCGTAGGAGAACCCCCCGGGAAGGATCAGGCAGTCGAACTCGGCGAGGTTGGCGTCTCGATGCCAGACGTAGCGCACCGGCTGGTGCAGGACTTCACCGATGACGTAGTGAAAGTCGCAGTCACTCCAGGTGCCCGGGAAGATCACCACGCCGAAGTTCATTGGACCGTGTGTTCCTCCTTGTGTGGCTACACCGTCACTCTAACCTGCCGCTCCCGATCTGACAAGGGGATCGGGAGGCGCGGAGGCGATTTACCGGCCGCTAGCCGAGGAGCTCGACGGTGAAGTCTTCGATCACGGGGTTGCAGAGGAGGCGGGCGCACATCTCGTCGACCCGACGCCGCGCGTCCTCGGCCCCGAGGCCGTCCAGCTCGACGTCCACGACCTTGCCTACGCGCACGTCCTGCACCTCCGCGAACCCCAGCGAGGCCAGGGCGCGCTTCACGGTGACGCCCTGCGCATCCAGGATGCTCGGCTTCAGCCGGACGAGGACCCGGGCCTTCAATTCGCCAGCCCCGCGCGGCGATAGATCGTGCCGACGTGCCGCAGGTACCACGCCGGATCGAAGCACTCGTCGAGCTGCGTCACGCTCAGGTGCGCCATCACCTCGGGGTCGGCGGCGAGGAGATCGCGGAAGGCGGTGCGCTCCCGCCAGGCGGTCATCGCGTTGCGCTGGACCATCTCGTAGGCCTTCTGTCGCGCCAATCCCTTGTCGGTCAGCTTCAGCAGCACCCGCTGGGAGAACAGGAGGCCGAAGCTCCGGTCCATGTTCTCCTTCATGCGCTCCGGGTAGACCAGGAGCCCGTCCAGGATCCTGGTCATCTGGTGGAGCATGTAGTCCACCAGGCAGGTGGAGTCGGGGAGGATGACCCGCTCCACCGAGGAGTGGCTGATGTCGCGCTCGTGCCACAGGGCGACGTTCTCCAGCGCGGCCAGGGCATTGGTGCGCACGAGGCGGGCGAGGCCGCACACCTGCTCGCAGGAGACCGGGTTGCGCTTGTGGGGCATCGCGCTCGAGCCCTTCTGGCCCGCGGTGAACGGCTCCTCCACCTCGAGCACCTCGGTGCGCTGGAGCGAGCGGATCTCGGTCGCCACCTTCTCGAGCGAGGCGGCCACGATCGCGAGCGTGGTCGAGAACTCGGCGTGCCGGTCGCGCTGGACGATCTGATTGGAGATCGGCGCCGCCTCGAGCCCGAGCAGGCGGCAGGCCTCCTCTTCCACGTCCGGGTCCACGTGCGCGAAGGTCCCCACCGCGCCCGACAGCTTCCCCACCCGCACCGCCTCGCGGGCCCGCCGGAGGCGCTCCAGGTTGCGGCCGGCCTCCGCGTACCAGAGCGCGGCCTTGAGCCCGAAGACCATGGGCTCGGCGTGGATGCCGTG
>DATFGS010000734.1:0-2254 GCA_035249225.1 Candidatus Methylomirabilota bacterium
ATGCGCTTCCCGATCGCGGTCCAGCTCCGGTATCTCCAGACGATGCGCGAGGTCGCCTCGGAGCGGAACACCACGACCTTCTTCCCGCTGCCGCTCGACCTGTTCACCCCGCTCCTGCGCGCCTTCGGAGCCGATTCGCAGACTCCCAAGAGCTGAGCGGGGGAGCTCTCGTCCGGCTTGTCGGGCGGGGGCCACCCGAGTACAATGGGCCGGTCTGACGGGGGGTTAGCTCAGTTGGGAGAGCGCGGCGTTCGCAACGCCGAGGTCGAGGGTTCGACTCCCTTACCCTCCACCATTTAGCAGCGCAGCCATTTGCACGCCACGAACGCGGAGTTGTGGCGCGGGGTGGCGTCACCGGGTGTCGAAGGGCCGGCGGAGCGAAGGGCTCCCCGGCCCTTCGTCGCTCCCAGGGTTGCGGTCAGGGCGCCTTGCCGGTCAGATTCAAGACGCGGCCGGCCCGCAGCACGGTCACGGTGATCGTCGCGCCCGGGGCCAGCTTCTGCATGTGATCGCGCATGCGCTGGTAGTCGGCGAGGTTGCCGGTGGGAATGCCCTCCACCGCGAGCAGGATGTCGCCGCCGACCACCAGGGTCTGCCCGTCGATGACCGCGGTGCGGTTCCCGCCGCGAATCCCGGCCGCCTCGGCGGGCGAGCCCTTGGCCACCGTCTTGACCAGGAAGCCCTCCGGCTGGGGCAGGTTGAAGATGGCGGCCAGATCGCCCGAGAGGGTGTGGCCCTCGAGGCCGCTCCAGATCGAGCGCCGGGCCAGGAGGAGATCCCGGGCGGTGTTGATCGTCACCACGAAGCCGAGCCCCTCGCTGCCGCCACCCTTCGAGATGTTGTGGCTCACGATCCCGACGACCTCGCCCGCCATGCTGAACATGGGGCCGCCGGAGTTGCCGGTGTTGATCGTCGCGTCGGTCTGGAGGAACTCGGCGAGGGGAAAGGCGCGATACAACCTGTTCGGCGCCCAGCGCGCGCTGACGTAGCCAACGCTCAGCGAGTACGAGAGCCCGTACGGCGCGCCCACGATCAGCACCTGGTCGCCCACGCGGACCGAGCGCGAGTCGGCGAGGCGGGCGACCTTGACGCCCGCGGGCACGCGATCGAGCTGGAGCAGCGAGAGGTCGGCGGCGGGCTCGGAGGCGACGACGCGCGCGGACACCGTCTCGCCCCCGATGAACTCCACCTTGACCTCGTCCATCGCCTGGACGACGTGGGCCGCGGTCATCA
Organism: Candidatus Methylomirabilota bacterium; assembly: GCA_035249225.1. Taxonomy (GTDB): domain Bacteria; phylum Methylomirabilota; class Methylomirabilia; order Rokubacteriales; family CSP1-6; genus CAMLFJ01. The sequence continues at coordinate 1,234 of DATFGS010000734.1, forward strand.
CCTTGCCGTCCGCCGAGATGAGCACGCCGGACCCGATCTCGCCGAAGCGCACCTGGCCCGCGTCCGCCACGTCCCGGCCGCGGGAGCGGATTACCACGACGGAGGGGCTCACCCGCCGGAAGACGTCGCCGACCGCCTGGGCGCCCGCCGGGGCCGGCGGCCAGAGCGTCACGAGGGTGGCGAGCAGGAGCAGCGCGATGAGCCGAGCGGTCATGCCGGGCCTCCTCGTCAGGATGATCTGGTGGACGGATCTTCCCACCCTCGCCCGGTTTCGGCTACCCTGACCAGCGGCGGCGAGGCCTGCGCGGCTGGCGCGATGCGGGAAGGCGGCGGCGGGGAGGGAAGCTAGGCGCTCTTGGCGGCGCGGCCGGGCTTGGGCGGGCACATCTTGTGGCGCCAGACCGATCCCAGCTTGACGTGGTTGCCGTTCTTCCGGATGCGCAGCTTGCACTTGGGACAGGTGCCCATTTCGCTCTCCTCCAGCGACGGATTCGCCGACACGATGGCGTTGCGTGAAGGATTATACACGAGCCGGGAGGCCCCGTGACCCAGACCTGCGTCTTCTGCCGCATCGCCGCGAAGGAAAGCCCCGCCGAGATCGAGTACGAGGACGATGAGGTCCTCGCGTTCCGCGATCTGTACCCCAAGGCGCCGATCCACGTCCTGATCGTTCCGAAGCGCCACATCGAGTCCCTCGCGCGGCTCGAGCCCGGCGACACCCAGGTCCTCGGCCGCTGCCTGCAGGTGGCGCGCCTCCTGGGCGAGCGCGCCGGCTACGGCGAGCGAGGATACCGCGTGTCCTGCAACACCGGGCCGGAGGGCGGGCAGGTGGTCTACCATCTCCACTTCCACTTCACCGCCGGCCGCCGGTGATCCACGTCCGCGGGCTCCGCAAGGACTATCCGGGCGGCTCGCGCGCGCTGGACGGCGTCGATCTCGACATCGCGCCGGGGGAGTTCGTGGCCCTCATCGGGCCGAGCGGGGCGGGGAAATCCACGCTGCTGCGCTGCCTGAACGGTCT
>DATFGS010000735.1:0-5316 GCA_035249225.1 Candidatus Methylomirabilota bacterium
CGCGGCCATGGCGGTCTGCGTCCAGCCGGACCAGGAAGTCCCGAAGGTGCCCACCGTGCCGTCGCACCACTCCTGCTTGCGGATCCAGGCGATGGTGTCGGCGCCGTCCTCGGCCTCGGGGATCAGGAAGTTCACGTCGCCCTCGGAGCCGAAGCAGCCGCGGCAGTCCTGGTTCACCACCACGTAACCGCGCGCGGCGAAGTAGCGGCACTGGCCCGACGTGGCTTCGGTCTCCACCTTGTTGTAGGGCGTGCGGTGCAGGAGGACGGGGCGGCGGTCGCTCAGCGGCCGGCCGGCGCGCGCCGGGCGGTAGACGTCCGTCGCCATGCGCACGCCGTCGCGCATGAGGACCATCACGTTCTCGGTGAGGTGCACGTCGTGCTCCGGATTGGAGGCGCGGGCGGCCGGGTCGAGGGGTTTCATGGCGGGTGGAGTCTGCCACAAGACCCCCCACCCGGCCAGGCACGGCCGCGACGAGCCGGGAAGTTTTGACGACCCGAGTCGCCCCCCCGACGCCCCGGACCGGCCTCTTCCCGCGGGCCCGCACCCCAACCCCCCGTGAACACGAGCGCAGGTGCCTGAGCGGGGGTTGGCAACCGGTATGCACATAAGAGCCACCAGGAGGTTCTCCTCATGCGACATACCCTCGCGATTGCCGCAGGCCTCTCGCTCATGACCGCGAGCCCGGTGGCGGCAGATGGGGTCCGGGTCGGCGTCGGTGTCAGCGTCCCTCTGCCGGCGCCCCCGACGGTGGTCATCACGCCGCCCCGTCCGCCGGTCGTCGTGGTCGCGCCGCCTCAGCTCGTGGTGGTCCCCGGATCGCCCGTGTTCTATGCGCCGAACGCCAGCATGAATTTCTTCGCCTACGGCGGGCGCTACTACTCCTTCCACGAGGGCGCGTGGTTCGTCGCGCCGACATACGGCAGCCCCTGGGTGGCGATCGCCCCCGCCAAGGTTCCGCGGCCGGTCCTCGCGGTCCCGGTCACGTACTACAAGGTTCCGCCGGGACACGCGAAGAAGATGGGTCACCACTGCCCGCCCGGACTTGCCAAGCAAGGCCGCTGCTGACCGCGGCCTCGTGAGGCCGGCCCGATGACCCACCCACCGGGCTGAGGGGCGCGACATGGACATCCCCTACAAGGGCTACACGATCATCCCGAATTCCGAGCGGCAGCCGGACGGCCGCTGGCTGCCCGTGGCGAATCTCGAAGCCAGCAGTCGCGGCGTCGTGACTCCGAGGCCCCCCGTCCGGGCCATGCCCCGGGAGACCCGAGCCACGCGCGCCGAGGCGGACACCATCGCGGTGAAGATGGCCAAGGCGTGGATCGAGGAGGCGGAGCGAGCGGGGGGCGATATCGCGCCTCCGCCTCCGCCCGCCCCGCCCGAGCCTCGGGTGCAGGAGGCGCCGGTCAAGACTCCGCCGCGCGCGAGGAAGGTCGACACGCTCAGCTGGGCTCGCATGCACGAGACCATGGGGCTGGACTCGGACGAGCACGTCGATCGCTTCACCCGCCTCCTCGCCCTCCATTCCCTTCTCGATCGGCTGATCACGCTGGCCCTGGCAAGGAAGCTGGCGGCCGGCAACGAATCCGACCCCACTCTCGCGGCGACGGCCTCGCTGCCCATCGTCTCCCGGGTGGCCCTCGCGGCGACCTTGAGCGTGCTGTCCCCGGCCGCCGCCGAGAGCATCCTGGAGATCGACCGCGCGCGGAACGGATTGATCGAGTCGAAGCCGACGCGCGGCAAGCCGGCCTGGGACGTCGGGGCGGCCGTCGAGCGCGTCGCGCCGGAGTCCTTGCGCAAGGGACTCGAGGCCGCGCAGGCTCTCATGGCCGCGCTCCGGCCCGCGGCGCAGGAAGCCTGATCGCCTGGACCCCCTGCGCGGCGTCCGATGCTAGGATTCCGCCATGGACTGCCCCCGCTGCCAGCAAGACAATCCGGTCCACGCCCGGTTCTGCCTCGGCTGCGGCAGCCGCCTGGCGCTGGCCTGCGCAGCCTGCGGCGCGGAGCTGCCCGGCACCGCCCGCTTCTGCCTGCAGTGCGGGCAGGCCGTCGCCACCTTCACGGCCGCGGAGCGATCATCCGCTCCCCAGGCGTACATCCCCCGGCACCTCGCCGAGAAGATCCTCACCTCGAGGAGCGCGCTCGAAGGCGAGCGCAAGCAGGTGACGGTGCTCTTCGCGGACCTGAAGGGCTCGATGGAGCTGCTGGCGGACCGGGACCCGGAAGAGGCGCGGAAGATCATCGACCCGGTCCTCGAGCTGATGATGGAGGCCGTGCACCGCTACGAGGGGACCGTCAATCAGGTCATGGGTGACGGCATCATGGCGCTCTTCGGGGCGCCGCTGGCGCACGAGGATCATGCGACGCGGGCCTGCTATGCCGCGCTGCGGATGCAGAACGCGGTGGCCCGCTACGCGGAGGACATCCGCAGGCGCCACGGGCTCGATGTCCAGATCCGCGTCGGCGTCAACTCCGGCGATGTCGTGGTGCGGTCGATCGGCAGCGACCTCCACATGGACTACACGGCGGTCGGCCAGACCACGCATCTGGCGGCGCGGATGGAGCAGCTCGCCCGCCCCGGCACCACCCTCGTCACGGAGAGCACCCTGCGCGGGGCCGAGGGGTTCGTCCAGGTGAAATCCCTCGGGCCCACGCCGATCAAGGGCCTGGCCGAGCCGGTTGCCGTCTACGAGGTCCTGGGCGCCGGCACGGCCCGCACGCGCCTGCAGGCCTCGATGACGCGAGGGCTCACGCGCTTCGTCGGTCGCGACGCGGAGGTCGATCAGCTGCGCCAGACGCTCGAGCGGGCCGGCAGTGGCCGGGGCCAGATCGTGGCGGTGGTGGGGGAGCCCGGGGTCGGCAAGTCGCGGCTCTTCTACGAGTTCATTCACTCGCACCGCACCCAGGGCTGGCTGGTGCTCGAGTCGAGCTCGGTGTCGTACGGCAAGGCGACGCCGTACCTCCCGATCGTCGATCTCCTCAAGAGCTACTTCAAGATCGCGGAGCACGACGACACCCGCGCGGTACGCGCGAAGGTGACCGGCAACGTGCTCACGCTCGACGAGGGATTGAAGGACAGCGTCGCGCCGCTCCTGTGGGTGCTCGACGCGCTCCCGAAGGACCACGAGTTCATGCGGCTCGAGGCCGCCGAGCGCCGCACGCGCACGCTCGAGTCCGTCAAGCGGGTGCTGCTCCGGGAGAGCCGCGCGCAGCCCCTGCTGCTCGTCTTCGAGGACCTGCACTGGATCGACGCCGAGACCCAGGCCCTGCTCGACGCCCTGGTCGAGGGGCTGCCGAACGCGTCCATCCTGCTCGCGGTGAACTACCGGCCGGAGTACCGGCAGCCCTGGGGCAACAAGAGCTACTACCGGCAGCTCCGGATCGATGCCCTTTCGCCCGACACCGCCCGCGCGCTGCTGGAGACCTTGCTGGGCGACCATCCGGCCCTCCACCCGCTCCGGCGCCTGCTCATCGAGCGGACGGAAGGCAACCCGCTCTTTCTCGAGGAGAGCGTCCGGGCCCTCGTCGAGATGGAGGTGCTCGTCGGCGAGCGCGGCGCGTACCGGCTCGGCAAGGATGCGGCCGGGATGCAAATCCCGGCGACCGTCCAGGCGATCCTGGCCGCGCGCATCGATCGGCTGCCTCCCGACGACAAGCGTCTCCTCCAGGTCGCGTCGGTCATCGGCAAGGACCTGCCCTGGAGCCTGCTGCTCGAGACCGCCGAGCAGTCCGAGGACGACCTGCGGGGAGGCCTGGCCAGGCTGCAGGCGGCCGAGTTCGTCTACGAAGCGAAGCTCTTCCCCGATCTCGAGTACACCTTCAAGCACGCGCTCACCCATGAAGTGGCCTACGGCAGCCTGCTCCAGGAGCGGCGCCGCGCCCTCCACGCCCAGATCGTGGGCGCGATCGAGCGAGTCCATGCGGATCGGCTGGGCGAGCACATCGATCGCCTCGCGCATCACGCCTTCCGGGGCGAGGTGTGGGAGAAGGCGCTCCACTATCTGCGTGAGATCGGGTCCACCGGATCCAAGCCGAGCATCGACGCCTACCTGGGCGGGGCCGAGAGTCCCGGCCACCTGTGGTTTCGCGGAGAGTACGAGCGCGCCCTGGCCCTGGCGCTGCGGGAGCGGACGTTCAGCGTGAGCTTCGGGAACTTCGGCTGGGCCATTCTCACCAACTATCGCCTCGGGCAGATCTACCATTCGCTCGGCGACTACGCGAAGGCGACGGAGGCGCTCACCCGCAACGTGACGCAGCTGGAAGGCGATCTCCGGCGGGAGATGTTCGAGATGGCCGGGCTCCCGTCGGTGCTGTCCCGCGTGTGGCTCGCGTTCTGCCTGGGGGAAGCCGGGAGATTTCAGGAGGCGGAGATCTGCACGCAGGAGGCGACGGCCATCGCCGAGGCCGAGAACCACGCCTACAGCCTCGTCATCGCCCACGCCGGGACGGGCATGCTGCGCAATCTCGGAGGCCAGGCCGACCGGGCGATCGGGCCGCTGGAGCGGGGGCTGGTGATCGCGCGCCTCTCCGATATTCCCCTTCTAGTCCCCCTCGTCTCCGCGCCCCTGGGCCGAGCGTACGCCCTCGTCGGGCGGACCGAGGAAGGACTCCGGCTGCTGGAGGACGCGATCCAGCGGGCCGAGGAGATGGAGTGGGCCGCGAACCACGCGCTGAGGCTCGTGTGGCTCGCCGAGACGCACCTGCTGACGGGAGACTGGAACGCCACGAAGCGACTCGGCGCGCGCGCGCTGGAGCTGGCGAGACGGCTCGGCGAGCGGGGTCACGAGGCCTACGCCCTGCGGCTGCTCGGCCAGCTGGCCGGAAGCGGCCCCGCGCCGGACGTCGAGCAGGCCGGCGAGCACTATCTCGCCGGGCTCGCGCTCGCGAAGGCGCTGGGCATGCAGCCGCTGGCCGCGGCGCTGACTAGCTCCCTTCCTTCACCTCGATGATCTCGTCGGCGATCGCGCCGTGGGCCTCGCGATGGACCGCTTCCGCGGCCTCCTTGCTGGGAGCGTGGACCAGGCAGAAGACCTTGCCGGTGCCCTCGTCGAACCAGTACTTCAAGTAGTTGACGCCGTGCTTGTGCTGGCACTCGAGATCCTTGCGGTGGGCTTCCGCGATGCCTTCGGTCGTGAGTCCGTCGATCCTGTGATGGACATCGAGATAGAGCGGCATGTCGTCGTCTCCTTTGTCGCAGCCTATCGACCGCCGCGGTAGCTGTCAACGGGACACGCCCGCCCCGCCTTTCGAACCGCGGCTTCACGGGATTCCCGGGGTACGATGCTCCCGTGGCGTATACGGTCCCCGAGACCC
>DATFGS010000736.1:0-13403 GCA_035249225.1 Candidatus Methylomirabilota bacterium
GCGGGTTTGACCCGGCGTCAGGTGCTCAAGGCCGGCGCCGCCACCACCTTCGCCGGCTACGCGGTCGGCGTGGAGAAGGCGCTCGGGCAGGCCATCAAGACCGACACCCAGGGGATCGTGGCCGGCGACGCGGAAGTCGGGATCGGCGGCTACCAGATGCCGGTGTACGAGGCGCGCCCCGCCAACGCCACCAACGCGCCGATCGTCATCGTGATCTCGGAGATCTGGGGCGTGCACGAGTGGGTCAAGGACGTCACCCGGCGCTTCGCCAAGGACGGCTACTACGCGGTCGCGCCCGAGCTGTTCAAGCGGGAAGGCGGCGTGGGCCACATCCCGAACGTACCCGACATCCTGAAGATCGTCCTCGCGGTGCCGCGCAAGCAGCTCCTCGGCGACGTCGCGGCCGCGGCGGACTGGGCCAAGAAGCGGCCCGGCGCCCGCGCGGACCGGGTGGGCGTGACCGGCCACTGCTGGGGCGGCTCCACCGTATACCACGTGGCGGCGACCAACCCCGACATCAAGGGAGCGGTGGCGTGGTACGGCGCGCCGGCCCGACCCTATCCCGACACCCCGAACCCGGTGACCGGCTTCGACGTGGTCAAGGACATCAAGGCGCCGTTCCTGGGGCTCTACGGCGAGAAGGACACGAGCCCGACGCCGGACGACGCCAAGAAGTTCGGCGAGCTGCTGAAGCAGACCAACAAGGATTCGGAAGTCGTCATCTATCCCAATGTGGGGCACGGCTTCTTCGCCGACTACCGCCCGTCCTACAATGCGGAAGCGGCCGCGGACGCCTGGAAGCGCTGCACCGGGCTCTTCGCCCGGACGCTGAAGGCCTGAGAGAAGCTTCTAGACCCCGGGGCGCGGCGCGGTTACCGACGCGCCGCGCCCCGGGCGGGTCTGGACGCGCCGGTTCTTGCCTTCCAGCGCTCGTACTTCACCGGCAGGCAGACTGCGCAAGGCCGGTATCCCGCCGCGATGGCGGTCCGCTCGTCGGCGAAGAACACGCGGTGCTCGACGTACCCACCGCGCGCGATGGCCCGCAGGGCCGCCGGGCAGTCGAGCCGGCCGTAGCGGCGGCCCGGCCGATGTCCCCCGAGGCGGCCGGGAGTAGCGCTCCGATAGAACCGCCGGTCGGAGCCGAGGAGCGTGTAGGTCCTCACCGGTCCACCCCTCCTCGCGTCGCGGCGCCCGATCCGGCTGATGTGGCGTGGCCTTGCCCGTCCCCCGGCCGGCGTGCTAGTCTCCGGCCACTTTCCCGGGAGGGCGTGCGCTCTCGCCCACTCCGGAGCCAAGGGAGACTCCGATGCCATTCGTCAATATCCGTATCTACGAAGGCTGGGGCAAGGACAACCTCAACGAGATCGCCAAGCGGGTCACCGCCGCGATCACCGACGTGACCAAGCTCCCGAAGGAAGCGGTCTGGGTGATCTTCGAGGAGGTCGATCCGCCTGACTGGTACGTCGGCGGCAAGCCCGGCGAGCGCATGGCCAAGTGACCGCTTCCACCGTCTCGATCCGCGATTCGCGTTTCACGCAGGTCGTGGGCGACCGGGTGGAGTTCGAGCGGATCGCCACCGGGTGCCTCTTCACGGAGGGGCCGCTCTGGCACCCGGCCGGCCGGTATCTCCTGTGGAGCGACATGCCGGGCGATCACCTGCGCCGGTGGTCGGCCACGGACGGCGTCACCACGTTTCGCAAGCCCTGCAACAAGTCCAACGGGCTCACGTGGGATCGCCAGGGCCGCCTCGTGGCGTGCGAGCACGCCTCGAGCCAGATCTCGCGCACCGAGCCCGGAGGCCAGATCGTCCCGCTCGCCACGCACTTCCAGGGCAAGCAGCTCAACAGCCCGAACGACGTGGTCTGCTCGCCGGACGGCGGCATCTACTTCAGCGATCCGCCGTACGGCCGGGCCGAGTTCTACGGCGTGCCGCGGGCGCAGGAGCTGACCTTCCAGGGCCTCTTCCGCGTGGGCGCGGACCCGAAGAGCCCGGTGCTGCTCGCGGACGACTTCGACCGGCCCAATGGCCTGTGCTTCTCCCTCGACGGCCGCCGGCTCTTCGTCAACGACACCGCCCGCCAGCACATCCGCGTCTTCGACGTGAAGGGCGACGGCGGCCTCTCCGGCGGGAAGATCTGGGCGGAGACCACCGGCGAGGGCAAGGGCGCGCCCGACGGGATGAAGATCGACTCGCGGGGCCACGTCTACTGCTGCGGCCCCGGCGGCATCCACGTGTTCAGCCCCGAGGCGGTCTGCCTGGGCGTGATCCACGTGCCCGAGTACGTCGCCAACTTCGCCTGGGGCGACGCGGACTACCGGAGCCTCTACATCACCGCGTCCACCTCCGTGTACCGCATCCGGGTCCAGACTCCGGGGCTGCCCGCGCTATGAAAAAGCGCGAAGCCACCTTGCCGAGGTCGTCGCTCGCGACGACCGTAAGATCAAGTAAACGGCGTCGCCCCACGGAAGCGCGAAGTCGGCCGTGAGAATCTGGATCAAGAACGCCCGCCTCGTCGACGGGACCGGCGCGCCCGTGCGCGACGGGAGCCTCGTGATCGAGGGGGAGACCATCGTCCACGCGGGGCCGCTCTCCGCCAGCGACGCGCCTTCCGGCGTGGACACGCAGGTGGTGGACGTGGCCGGCCGCACCGTGATCCCCGGGCTGATCGAGGCGCACATCCACCTCTCGTACAACAACGTGAAGGTGATCGCGGACCTCGACCTGAACTGCCCGCCCGAGTACTCCACGCTGGTCTCGGCCAGGAACGCGGAGCTCGCGCTCTCCCACGGCTACACCGCCGCGCGCTCGGCCGGCTCGGTGCACGGGGTGGACGTGGCGCTCAAGCGCGCGATCAACGAGGGCCTCTACCCGGGCCCCCGCCTGCTCGCGGCCAGCCGCGACATCGTGGCCACCGGCGGGATGTCGGACTGGAACCCGTCCTACCTCAAGCTCGGCATGGACGGCCTCGCCCTCATCGCGGACGGGGCCGACCAGATCCGGTCGGCGGTGCGCCGCTCGATCAAGGACGGGGCCGACGTGATCAAGTGCTACGTGGGGGGTGACGCGCTGCTGCCCCACACCCCGATCGCGGACTGCACCTATACCCTCGACGAGGTCCGCGTGCTGGTCGAGGAGACGCACATGCGCGGGCGCATGGCGGCGGCCCACGTGCGCGGGGCCCGGTCGAGCCGCGTGGCCGCCCAGGCGGGCGTGGACTCGATCGAGCACGCCACCTACGCCGACGACGAGACGCTGCGCCTGATCGCCGACCAGGGGCTGACCCTGGTGCCGGGGCTGCGCTACCTCTACTCGATCATCGAGAACGGGCCGCGCTTCGGGATCACCGAGGAGATCGTCGGCCCCTCGGGGCTGCGCGACGAGATCAAGCAGGCCGCGGACACGTACCGGCGGGCCCGCGACCTGGGCATCCGCATGTGCCCGGGCGGCGACTTCGGCTTCGCGTGGAACCCGCACGGCGAGTACGCGAAGGACATCCAGGTCTTCGTGGACGTGATCGGCTTCACCCCGCTCGAGGCCATCACGTGCGCCACGCGGCACGGCGCCGAGCTGATGCGGATGCAGGATCGGATCGGCACGCTGGAGGTCGGCAGGCTCGCCGACCTCGTGGTGGTGAGCGGCGATCCCCTGAAGGACATCGCGGTGCTGCAGGACCGGAGCCGCCTGTCGGTGATGAAGGGCGGCCGGTTCGTGACGCGCAATCTCTCGTAGCCAAAGGAGGCTTCCCATGATGCTTCGCATAGTCACGATGCTGGTGGCCCTGGTGCTGGCGATGCCGCTGGCCGCCAGCGCCCAGAAGCCGATCAAGGTCGGCGTGCCCCTGCCCCTCTCGGGCCCGCCCGCGCTGTTCGGGGAGCCCGCGTCCAAGGGCGCCATGATGTACGTCGAGGAGCTGAACGCCAAGGGCGGCGTGCTCGGCCGCAAGATCGAGCTGATCGTGCGCGACTCCAAGGCGGACGCGAACGAGGCGGTGCGGGTCGCCCGCGAGCTGATCCTGAAGGACAACGTGGACTTCCTGATGGGCACGTTGACCTCCGCGGAAGGCCCCGCGGTGTCGGTGGTGGCGAAGGAGAACAAGATCGTCTTCATCGCCCCCATCCCGAAGACCGACCAGCTCACCGCCGCGGACAAGCTCCATCCCTACGTGTTCCGCGTCGCGGCCAACACCACCATGGAGGGCCGCAGCGCGGCCGAGATCGTGGCCAAGTGGCCGGTGACCAAGGTCGCCACCATCGCCTTCGACTACGCCTACGGCCAGGACGTGACGAAATCGTTCGTCGATCACCTGAAGAAGATCAAGCCGAGCGCCCAGATCGTGGACCAGCAGTGGCCGAAGCTCGGCGAGCAGGACTACAACCCGTTCATCAACGCCCAGATGGCCAAGAAGCCCGAGGCGATCGTGTCGTCCATCTGGGGCGGCTTCTTCGTGACCTACTCCAAGCAGGCCAAGGCCCTCGGCATGTTCGACGCGGTGAAGTACAACTTCATCGGCCTGGGCGAGGCGGGCTCGCCGGAGACGACGAAGTCCATGGGCGCCGACTACCCGGTGGGCATCTGGGGCAACTCGTACGACGCCTTCTACTGGGGCGAGACCGCGGCCCACCGCGAGTACACCGAGAAGCTCGCGAAGTACCTGAAGGACGAGTACCCGTCGTCCTGGGCGGTCCAGGGCTACATCGGCATGCAGTTCCTCGCCGAGGCCATCAAGAAGGCGGGCAGCACGGATTCCGACAAGGTATCCAAGGCGCTCCTCGGGCTGACCATCGACACCCCGGTCGGCAAGCAGACGATTCGCGAGAAGGATCACCAGGCGAACCGCGGCCAGCTCTACGGCAAGACGGTCAAGGATCCCAAGTTCCCGTTCCCGATCATGAAGCCGGTGGAGTACGTCGACCCCACCAAGTTCATGGACTAGCGCCCGGCCGGGTGGGGCGGCGGCACGGCAGGAACGCTCCCTTGTTCGGTGAACCACTCACCGGGCGCGCCCCCGCCCTGCCGCCGCCCCACCCACCGTTTCGCTCGTCTTCATCCTGATGCCCGATCCGTCGTTCGTCTTCGCCCAGAGCCTGAGCGGCCTCACCGCCGCGATGTTCCTCTTCCTCATCGCCTCCGGGCTCTCCCTCATCTTCGGCGTGCTCCGCGTGCTGAACTTCGCGCACGGGACCTTCTACATGCTGGGCGCCTACAGCGCCTTCCAGCTCGTGCAGTGGATCGGGGTGGGGCCGGGCCGCTTCTGGCTGGCCGCCCTCGGCGCGGCCGCCGCGGTCGCGATCCTGGGCGGCGTGGTCGAGCGCGTCCTCTTCCGGCACCTCTACGGCAAGGAGGAGCTCTACCAGCTCCTGTTCACCTACGCCCTGGTGCTGATCCTGAGCGACGTGGCCAAGATCATCTGGGGCACCCAGCAGAAGTCGGTGAGCCGCCCGCCCGAGCTGACCGGGGCCTTCCACGTCTTCGGGGCCACCGTGCCGCACTACAACCTCTTCATCCTGCTGCTGGGCCCCGCGATCGCGCTGACCTTCTGGTTCGTGCTGCAGCGCACGCGCACCGGGCGCTTCATCCGCGCCGCCGCGCTCGACCGCGAGACGCTGGGCGCGCTCGGGGTGAACGTGGACGGGCTCTACACCGGCGTGTTCGTCCTCGCCTCGTTCCTGGGCGGCCTCGGCGGTGCCCTCATCGCGCCGATGCGGGCCACCGTGCCGGGCATGGACACCGAGGTGATCGTGGAGGCCTTCGTGGTCGTGGTCATCGGCGGCCTCGGCTCCTTCTGGGGCACCTTCCTGGGCGCGCTCATTTACGGCCAGGTGCTCTCCTTCGGGATCCTCTTCTTCCCGCGCTTCTCGATCTTCGCGGTCTTCGCCCTCATGGCCGCCGTGCTCATCATCCGTCCCTGGGGCCTCCTCGGCCGCCCGCTCAAGTAGCCATGCGCCGCCTCGCCGGCTTCCCCTGGGTCCTGCTCGTGCTGGCGGTCGCGTTCTACGTGCCCGCGATGGGCTCGCGCTTCTACACGTTCCTCGCCAACGACGTCGTCATCTGGGCCCTCTTCGCGACGAGCCTCAACGTGCTGGTGGGCTACACCGGGCTCGTCTCCTTCGGCCACGCGGCGTACTTCGGGATCGGGGCCTACGCGACCGGGCTCCTCATGAAGAAGCTCGGGGTCTCGTTCCTCATCGCGTTCCCCGCCGCGGGGGTGATCGCCGGGCTCTGCGCGCTGGTGTTCGGGTTCTTCTGCGTCCGCCTCACCCGCATCTACTTCGCGATGCTCACCCTCGCCTTCGCCCAGATCGTGTGGGCGATCTGCTTCAAGTGGAACGAGGTGACCGGCGGGGAGCAGGGCATGCCCGAGATCCCCTACCCGAGCTTCGACTGGGTCGACCGGGTGGCCACCGTGCTGCCCTTCGTGGGCGGCTACCGCACCTCGGACTACTTCTACTTCACCTGCCTCGTCCTGGTCGCGGCGTGCTTCTGGATGCTCCGCCGCATCGTGGCCTCCCCGTTCGGACGGATGCTCACCACCATCCGGGAGAACGCAGAGCGCGCCGAGTTCATCGGGGTGAACGTGCGGCGCTACGAGCTAGCCGCCTTCGTGATCGCGGGAGTCTTCGCGGGGCTGGCCGGCGGCCTCTTCGGCATCTTCAACCGCGGGGTCTTCCCCGACTTCGCGTACTGGACCAAGTCCTCCGAGGTGTTGATCATGACGCTGCTGGGCGGCATGGGCACCTTCTACGGGCCCGCGGTGGGCGCGGTGGCGCTCATCGGCCTCAACCAGCAGATCGTGTCCTACACCGAGTACTGGCCGCTCATCCTGGGCAGCATCCTGGTGCTGCTGCTCTTCGTCTTCCCGGGCGGGATCGCGGGCGCGGTCATCGACCTCTGGCGCCGGCTCGCGCGGAGGCCCGCCGGTGCTTGAGGTCCGCGACGTCCGCAAGAGCTTCGACGGCTTCCAGGCGGTGGGGGGCGTGTCCTTCACGGTGCCGAAGGGCTCGATCAGCGCCATCATCGGCCCGAACGGCGCGGGCAAGACCACGCTGTTCAACCTGATCACCGGGCACCTCGAGCCCGACGGCGGGCGCGTGGTCTTCAAGGAGCGCGACGTCACCGGCATCGCGCCCCACGACCTCTGCCGGCTCGGGATGGGCCGGTCCTTCCAGCGCACCAACATCTTCCCGCGGCTCACGGTGTACGAGAACATCCAGGCCGCGTTCGTCTGCCACCGCGGCCGCGGCTGGAACCTGTACACGCCGGTGGAGCGGCTTTACCGGCCGGAGACGGAGGCGCTCCTGCAGGCGGTCGGCCTCCTCGACAAGGGGGGCGAGACCTCGGGCTTCCTCTCCCACGGCAACCAGAAGCAGCTCGAGCTGGGCATCGCGCTGGCCCTCGAGCCGGAGATCCTCTTGCTCGACGAGCCCACCGCGGGCATGTCGGCCACCGAGACGCGCGAATCGATCCGGCTCATCGAGCGCATCGCGGCCGACCGGGGCCTGACCCTGCTCTTCACCGAGCACGACATGGAGGTGGTCTTCTCCATCGCCCATCGCATCACCGTGCTGCACCAGGGCCAGGTGATCGCCGACGGCACCCCCGCGGAGGTGCGGAGCGACCCCGAGGTCCAGCGCGTCTATCTGGGAGAAAGCCGGTGAGCGGGCCGGACCGCGTCCTCGCGGTCGAGGAGATCTACACCGCCTACGGGCTGTCCCAGGTGCTCTTCGGGGTGTCGCTCCAGGTGACCCGCGGCGAGTGCGTTTGCCTGCTCGGGCGCAACGGGGTCGGCAAGACCACCACCATGCGCAGCATCATCGGCCTGACCCCGCCGCGGCGCGGGCGCGTGGTGTGGAAGGGCCGCGACGTCACCGGCCGCGCCCCCTACCAGATCGCCCGCGCGGGCATCGGCTTCATCCCGGAGGACCGCCGCATCTTCGCGGACCTCACGGTGTGGGAGAACCTGGACGTGGCCAGCCGCGCCCGGACCGGCGGCTGGACGATCGAGCGGGTCTTCGACCTCTTCCCCAAGCTGCGCGAGCTGGTGGGCCGCCAGGGCGGGTTCCTCTCGGGCGGCGAGCAGCAGATGCTCACCATCGCCCGCACGCTGATGGGCAACCCGGAGCTCCTGCTCCTGGACGAGCCGTCGGAGGGCCTGGCCCCGCTGGTGGTGGAGCACCTGAAGGAGCAGATCGGGCGGCTCAAGCGCGAGGGTCTCACGATCCTGCTCGCCGAGCAGAACGTGGGCTTCTCGCTCGAGCTGGCCGACCGGGTCTACGTGCTCGAGAAGGGGCACATCCGCTTCGAGGGCACCGCGCGCGAGTTCCGCGACAACGACGCGATCCGCCAGCAGTACCTCGCGCTCTGACGCGAGAGGCGGCGGCGCCCCCCCGCGGCGCCGCCGCTCCCGTCGAGGGCCCGCGCCTAGCGGCGGGGCTCCAGCTCCTGGTCGCGCACGAAGCGGTCGTACTCCTCCTGGGCCCGCTCCTTGGAGTAGCCGTAGCGCTGCTGCAGCAGGCCGACCATCTGCTCGGCCTTGCCCTCGGCGCGGTCGAGGTCGTCGTCGGTGATCTTGCCCCACTGCTCCTTCACGCGCCCCTTCATCTCCTTCCACTTGCCGGCAAGGATGTCCTTGTTCATCGCGGCTCCTTTTCTGTGACGGTGGGATCGAGGTGCTGCTCGTGAGCGACGCAAGGGCCGTGCCGCCGGCGGCGCGACGCTTCCGCGCCCTCCGCGCGCGTTTGGGGCAGATCGGCGGGATCCAGACGTTCCCCCGCGTACGTCTTACGCGGTAGGAAGGCGCCGCCGCGCTCAGATCAAGGCGCCCTGCCGGCGCAGCTCGGTCTGCACGTCGGCCGGCGGCACGTCGCGCACCGCCTTGCCCGCGCGCGCGGCCATCGCGGCGCACACGCCCGCGGCCTGGCCGGTGGCCATCGCGATCGGCATGACGCGATAGGACGAGTGCGCCTCGTGGGTGCCCGAGATGCAGCGGCCCGCGACCGCGAGCCGGTCGAGGCGCTGCGGCAGGAGGCAGCGGAGGGGGATGTCGTAGGACTCGCCGTCGGGCAGCCGCATCAGCACGGTGCCCTTGCCCGTCGGATTGTGGATGTCGAGCGGATAGGTCCCGCGCGCGATCACGTCCTCCGCCTTGCGCGCGTCCAGGATGTCCTCGGCGGTGAGCCGGTACTCCCCGGTGATGCGCCGCGTCTCGCGCACCCCGATCGTCACGCCGCTCTGGGCCAGGTACGAGCGCTCGAAGCCCGGCACGTACTTGCGCAGGAACGCGGCGATCTGCTTCATCTGCCGACGCGCCTGCCACTCGGCGAGGGTGAGATCCCACACGCTGGTGCCGAGCGCGCCGGTGACCCGCGTGCTGTTGACCGACAGCTCCCGCTCGTGGGGGGTGCCGAAGAACAGGATGTCCTCGCGCGCGAGCGACAGCTCGCCCGCCGCGCTCGCCTCCCGCACCAGCTCCCAGAGCCCGTGCACGCCGCGCCACTGGTCGGGGTGCGCCTGCCGGTAGGCCGCGAAGGCGTTCCGCTCGAACTCCACCATGCGGAACATCAGGGTCATGGGCTGCACCAGGCCGTCTTCCGCGCGGCCGATCTCGAAGGGCGCCCCCGCGAGGGCGGCCACGTCGCCGTCGCCGGTGGCGTCCACGATGGCCCGGGCCATCACCACGAGGGGCCCCGACTTGGTCTCGAACACCACGCCGTCGGGCCGGGGAGCGCCGACCACGCCGCTCGCGAACGCGTGGAGCAGCACGCGGACGCCCGCGTCGTCCAGGAGGTCGAGGGCCACGAGCTTGAAGATCTCGGGGTCGAACGGCACCACGTATCCGGTCTGGGGCGACGGCCGCAGCGAGCCGCCCGCCGCCTCGAGCCGGTCCAGCAGCCGCTTCAGCGCCCCCTGGACCACCGGATCGCCGGGGCCATGATCGTGCGGCATCAGCTCCGAGGCGATCCCGGGCGCCGCGGGCCCGCGCTGGGTGTGGAAGGACATGAGCGGCATCACGAGGGCCGCGGTGGCGTTGCCGCCCAGGAAGGCGTGGCGCTCCACCAGGATCACGTCCGCCCGCGCGTCGGCCGCGCCGAGGGCCGCCCCGAGGCCGGCGGGACCGCCGCCCACCACCAGCACGTCGCACTCCGCGGCCACCGTGGCCGCGCGCGGCGCGAGAGTGATGGTGGCCGCCTCGCGCGGCCGGAGCAGCGGGGGCACGGCTCAGGCCGATCCGCGGCCCGCCTGGGCGGCCCGGAGGTCGCGCCGCTCGGTCAGGAGCCGCAGGGCGATCTCGGTGGTCCGCCGCGCCCGCGCCTGGATCTCGGGCACCGTCTTCTCGAGCCGCGCCTGGAGGTTGCGCCGCAGGTCCCACCACCGGTCGATGTAGGCGATGAGCTGCCCCGCGTTGACCTGCTTGAGCGGCGGCATCGCGATCTCGAGGTCCTCGAGGAAGCCGGCGACCTTGCTGGAGTAGGGCAGCGCCACGAAGGGCACCCGGTTGAGCGCCGCGAAGATCAGGAAGTGCAGGCGCATGCCCACCGCGAAGTCGAAGTGGCTCATCAGCGAGAGGAGCTGACCCGACGTGTACTCCCCCTTCAGCACGGTGGCCTGGTGGGCGTGGGCCATCTTGGACACCACCGCGTGGCAGTGCTGGGTGTCCTTCTGGCGCGGCTCCATCGGCACGAACACCAGATCCGCGTCGAGCCGGTCCACCATGTAGTCGGCCGCGTTGGCGAGGAGCGCGTGGTAGTGCGTCTCGTCGATGTCGGGCGCGGCCGAGCCCGGCTCGCGCACCGAGAGGCCGATCAGCCGCCGGTTCTGGTTCAGGCCCTCGCGTTGCAGCGCCTCCGCGGGGAGCGGCTCGGGCTCCAGCAGGAAGGCCGGGTCGGCGGTCACCTCGATGTCGCGCACGCCCACCTCCTCGAGCAGCTGGCGGGCGCGCCGCTCCCGGACCGTCACCGCGTCGACCCGGCTCAGGGTGTCGCGCACCAGGGTGCGCGCCGCCGCGTCGTGCAGGGGCCCCGCGCTGACCGCGTAGACCAGCACCGGCACGCTGTGCTGCTGGGCGAGCTCGACCTCTCGGAGATACACCGCGGCCGCGTCGTCGTAGAGGATGCCGCCGCCGCCCAGGATCAGGAGATCGAGCTCGGCAACCTCGGGCCGCACCTCGTCGCGCGAGAGATCGCGCACCGGGATGCTCCGCTCCACCTTGTGCCGGGCGGCGGTGTCCTTGGCGTCGCGCGAGAACACGATGATCTCACAGGGCACCGCGGCGCGGAGCGGCGCGATGATGGACTGGAGAATCGCCTCGTCGCCCAGGTTGAGCCCGCCGTACGACCCCGAGATGCCGATCCGGTACACGCGGTCCGCCGTGTGGTTGGCCATGAGTCGGGGCGCTTCAACTCCTGTGCCAGCGACAACCCGCGGGATCCCGTGCAATCCATTGCGCTCTCCCGCGAACGATCGGCCCGGTCGGTCGGAACTTCCCGATCGGGTCCGGTAGGAACTTCCCGTCCAGGTCCCGCGGCGGCGGCCAGCCGCCGGGCCCGGCCTCGACGCGGGGGACGGGCATGCGCCTTGCTTCGCTCCGGATCCATGATCACCATGACCCGGCGCCGATGGACCGTCCTGGCCATCGCCCTCGTCGTCCTCGTGGGCCTCGCCTCCGCGGTCGCGCTCTTCTTCATCGACGAGCCGCTGCGCCGGTACACCGAGGCGAAGATGAACGCGCGCCTCGAGGGCTACACCGCCACGATCGGCGGGCTGCATTTCAGCCCGATCAACTTCTCGCTCGATCTGCGGGACGTCGTGATCGTCCAGAACGAGCATCCCGATCCGCCGGTCGCGAACATCGGGCGGCTCTACGCGAGCGTGCACTGGCGGGCGCTCCTGTCGGGCCGCGTGGTCGGCGACGTGCTCATCGACCGGCCGGTGGTGGTCCTGGACCTGCCCCAGGCGAAGCAGGAGATCGACGACGCCACCCCGGTGAAGGACAAGGGCTGGCAGGAGGCGCTGCAGGCCATCTATCCGCTCAAGATCAATTCCCTGCGGATCTCGCGGGGCGACGTCACCTACACCGACAAGGGCCCCTTCAAGCCGCTGCGGGTCCAGGATCTCGAGATCGAGGCGTCCAATATCCGCAACGTGCACTCCGAGGTGGGGGTGTATCCGTCGCCGATGCGCCTCACCGCGCGGGTGTTCGAGGGCGGCGCGGTCAGCGCCACCGGCTGGGCCGACTTCCTCGCCGAGCCCCACGCCGCCTTCATGACCGACATCAAGCTCGACGGCATCGAGCTCGACTACTTCAAGCCCATCACCAACCGCTACAACGTGGCGGTGGACAAGGGCACGCTCGCCGCGTACGGCGAGGTCGAGATCGCGCCGCAGTTCAAGTCGGTGAAGCTGTGGAGCGCGACGGTGGACGGCGTGCACGTCGACTACCTGCACACCCCCCGGATGGCGGGCGTGGGCAAGGCGGTGGCGCGCGAGACCGTCAAGGCCGCCGACCGAGCCCAGGATCCGGGCCTGATGTTCCGGGTCGACCGCCTGGACGTCGTCCGCAGCACCTTCGGCTTCGTCAACAAGACGGTCAACCCGACCTATCGCGCCTTCCTGAGCGACACCGCCATGACCCTCACCAACCTGAGCAGCCTGCCGAGCGGGGAGACCTCGCACGCCCGGCTGACCGGCAAGTTCATGGGCAACGGGCCGGCCAGCGCCGACTTCAAGCTGCGCCCGACCCGGCCGGGCCCCGACTTCGACCTGGCGGTGGAGATCCAGGAGACCGATCTCAAGACGATGAACGACCTGCTGCGGGCCCACGGCAACTTCGACGTGACGGCCGGCCGGTTCTCGCTGTACACCGAGCTCTCGGTCAAGGACCGGCGGATGTCCGGCTACGTCAAGCCGCTCTTCCAGGACATGACGGTCTACGACTCGCGGCAGGACCGCGACAAGAACGTGCTCCGCAAGGTGTACGAAGGCGTGGTAGGCGGCGTCGCGCGGGTGCTGCAGAACCGGCCGCGCGACGAGGTCGCGACCCGCGTCGAGGTCTCCGGCCCTCTCGAGAACCCCAGCGCGGGTTTCATCGAGACGATCGTGGGCCTCGTGCAGAACGCCTTCTTCAAGGCCATCCTGCCCGGGTTCGAGGCCCGCCTGCGCCGCCGCTGAGCCGTCCGCGGGTTTTTCTGCTAATCTCGGGGCATGGCGGAGTTCAAGGTCACGTGCCCCTGCTGCGACGGACGCCTCACCATCGATCCGGCGCTGCAGGCGGTCATCGCGCACGAGCCGGCGCCCCGGGCGAAGTCCGGGCTCGGGCTCGACGACGCCCTCGCCTCGCTGAAGGGCGCCGAGGCGCGCCGGGCCGAGCGCTTCAAGGAAGAGCTCAAGGCGCAGGAGAAGAAGCCGC
>DATFGS010000737.1:0-3372 GCA_035249225.1 Candidatus Methylomirabilota bacterium
AGCGCGGGCCACGGGGTCGACGCGAAGCCCGGCGCTTCCAGGCGAGCCAGGATCGGCGCCACCACCCCGTCGAGGTCGCGGCCGGTCAGCGCCAGCTCGACGCCGGGTACCGTCCGCGCGCCCTCGGCGTCCACCCCGCGCAGCCGCGCGTGGGCGTGCTCGCTGCGGGCGAAGGCCGCGTGCAGCAGCCCGGGGAGCGCGATGTCGTCGAGGAAGCGGCCCCGCCCCGCCAGCAGGCGGGGATCTTCCACCCGCTTGACGTGCGCGCCGAGGTAGCGCGGCGGCGGGGCGCTCAGCGTCAGGGCCTCGCCACGCGGGGCAGCACCTCGTGGGCGAGCAGCTCGAGCTGCTCGATTCCCCAGTCGAGCGGGTTCAGCACGATGTACTCGCAGCCGCCGAGGTTGGCGACCTTGGCCCGGATCTTCTCGGCCAGCTCCTCCGCCTCGCCCAGGAGATAGAACTCCTTCCAGTACGGGAGATCCATGCCCGAGAACGTCTTGAAGCGGGGGATCGCGGTCTCCGGCTTCTCGCCCTTCTTCAGCACCCACACGAAGTTCGAGTAGACCTTGTGCATGTCGCCGGGCTTGCGGCCGAACTCGCCCATGAGCCGCTGGATCTTCTCCCAGTCGCCCTTCACCATGTCGGCGGTCGCGGAGGAGTGGGGGACCCAGGTCTTCGCGTACTTGGCGATGCGCCGCAGCACCGGGTCGATGTTGGTGACGGTCTGGCCGTAGACCTTCTCGAAGGGCTGGCTGCCCCCGCCGATCCAGATGGGCGGGTGCGGCTTCTGCACCGGCTTGGGGTCGATCGTGAGGTTGCGGAACTTGTAGTACTTGCCCTCGTAGGTGACGTCGTCCCCCGCCCAGAGCGCGGTCACCGCCTCCAGCATCTCGTCCATGCGCCGGCCACGCTCCTTGTGCGGCACGCCCATCAGCGCGAACTCCTCCTCGTGCCAGCCCACCCCCGCGCCCAGGATGCTGCGCCCGCCCGCGAGCAGGTCGAGCGTGGCCCATTCCTTCGCGAAGTAGGCCGGGTTGCGGAGGGGCAGGACCAGGACCATGGTGCCGAGCTTGATGGTGCGGGTGACGGCGGCCAGCGCCGAGAGCAAGGCCACCGGCTCGAGCCAGGTGCACGCGTAGGCGGGCGGGGTCAGCAGGAGATGGTCGATGGACACCGCGCAGTCGAAGCCGAGGTCTTCCGCCCGCCGCAGGTACGCGCCCATTTCGGCGAGCGAGGCGGTCTTCGGGCCGAGCGCGAAGCTCGGGAGACGCAGGCCGAATTTCATGGGACTCGCGCTCATCGGAGACCGTCCTCTTTCTTGGCCTCGGCGACCGTGAGGCCGCCGACCCGGGGATGGGGCCGCCCGCCGTCCGTGACGACCAGGGCCACCAGGATCTCGTTCGCGCGGGGCGCGTCGCTGACTCGCACCTCCATCGCGTCGAAGTGGGTGCGCACGAAGGCCGCGTCCTTGTAGTGGAGCGGAACGTCGATCGTCGTGCCCGGCGCGCCCAGCTTCTTGGCGGACGGGATGATCGCCTTCCCGCCGTGCACGAGGGCGCGGAACGGGGTGCCGAGGGTTGGATGCAGGATGGCGGCGGCGTGCTCGTACTCGCCGTCCGTGCCCACGATGGCCGCCTTGCCGTAGGAGTGCACCGGTGCGCCCAGCGCCATCACCGCGCGGCGGCCCAGCAGGTCGCCGAGCTCCTCGCCGGTCTTGATCAGCTCCTGCAGGTCGTCGACGAAGCGGCCCGCGAACGGATTCGCGATCACCGCGATCGCCGCCACCTTCCGGACCGGCTTCTCCACGCGCCGGCCCCCGTCCTCGTGGATCTCCTCGACCACCGTGAGCAGCTTGCGGATTCGCATCAATGCCCTCCCGCGGCCGGGCCCTGGCCCTTCACGACCTCCGCCGCGCGCGTGGCGGGCGGCGTGTTGCGGCTCCGCCCGATCTTGATCTGGCCGTCGATGACGATCATGGAGACGCCGAAGAGATCACCGACCCGGAGCGCCTCGAGCGCGGTCCGGCCCTGCGAGCCGATGGGCGCGTCCACGATGCAGACGTCGGCTTCCCGACCCGGGGCGATCACCCCCACCGGCAGCTTGTAGACCCGCGCGGTGTTGCCGGTGGCCATGCACACCGCCTCCTCGGGGGCGACCCCGCCGAGCGAGACCAGGTGGGCGAGGACGCGCAGGATGCCGAGCGGCACGACCCCGGTGCCGGAGGGCGCGTCGAGGCCGATGATGATCCGATCGGTCGCCTTCGCCTCCTGGGCGCGCCGGAGCGCGTGGAGCGCCGCCTTGCCGTTGCCGCAGTGGACGATCTCGAGGGCCATGCGGGTGGCGACGAGCGCGTCGATCTCGCGCTCGCTCATCGCGGTGGTCCCCCCGTTGATGTGGCCGACCACGTCGGGGTTCGCCTCCAGCACGACCTCCCCGGAGATGGCGTTGGAGCCCGCGATGGACGGCCCCCCGGTGTGGATCGTCACGGTCATGCCGTGCTTCTTCGCCCACTTCACCATCGGCGCCGCGTCCTTGCCGGTCCTGACCGAGCCGAGCCCGATCTCGCCCACCAGCTTGACCCCGGCCCTCGCCATCTCCTCGAAGTCCGCCTCGACCATGCCGAGCTCGAGGATCGGGGCGCCCGCGTGCATCTTGACGCCCGCCGGCCGCGCATTGGCGTAGGCCTTGGCGGCCACGATCGCGAGCGCCTTCAGCCCCACGATGTCCTTCGGCCGGCCGGGCAGGTGCACCTCGCCGGCCGAGATCATGGTGGTGATGCCGCCGTTGAGCCCGGAGTCGATGAAGTCGATGGTCCGCTGGCGCGGGGTGAAGTCGCCGAAGACCGGATGGCAGTGCGAGTCGATGAGTCCCGGGACCACCGTGCTGCCCCGCGCGTCGATGACGGTGTCGGCGTCGTCGTCGAGGCCCCGGCCGACCGCGACGATCTTGCCGTCCGCGATCGCGATCGAGTCGCCGTCGAGCAGAGGCTTCGCAATGTCCCCCGACACGATCTGCCCGATGTTCCTGATCAGCGTCTTCAAAGCATCCTCCTGGTCGTCAAACCGTCAGATACTTCCGCCGCACCGCCTCGTCGGCCATGAGCCGGGCCATCGGCCCGTCGAAGCGGATCTCCCCCTTCTCGATGATGTAGGCCCGGTCGGCGAGCCGCGCCGCGAACTTGAGATTCTGCTCGGAGAGCAGGATCGTCAAGCCCTCCCGCTTGAGCGCGGCGATCTGGTCGCCCAGGGCCCGCACGATCACGGGGGCCAGGCCTTCCGACGGCTCGTCCAGCAGCAGCACGCGCGGGTTGCCCATCAGGGTGCGCGCCACCGTCAGCATCTGCTGCTCGCCGCCCGAGAGGCTCCCGGCCCG
>DATFGS010000738.1:0-8944 GCA_035249225.1 Candidatus Methylomirabilota bacterium
CCACAAGGACGTCGACGGCGACGACATCGAGCGGGCCCTCGAGGCCTTCCGAGAGATCACGGCGGCCTGGTAGCCGCCCGCACCCCAGAGGAGGCCGCACCCTATGGCCGAGCGCCTGCTGGACGTCAAGAACCTCAAGACTCACTTCTTTACCGATGAAGGCGTCGTGCGCGCCGTCGACGGGGTCGACCTCTACATCGAGAAGGGGGAGACGCTGGGGGTCGTCGGGGAGTCGGGCTGCGGCAAGTCGGTGACCGCGCTCAGCATCATGAAGCTGATCCCCCAGCCTCCCGGACGCATCGTCGAGGGGGAGATCAACTACAACGGCACCGACCTGGTGACCTTGCCCGCGAACCGGATGCGCAAGATCCGCGGCAAGGAGATCTCCATGATCTTCCAGGAGCCGATGACCTCGCTCAATCCCGTGTTCACCTGCGGGGAGCAGATCGCGGAGGCCATCCGCCTCCACGAGGGGCTCGGCCGGCGCGAGGCCATGGCCAAGACGGTGGACATGCTGAAGCTGGTGCACATCCCCAACGCGGAGCGGCGCGTGAAGGAGTACCCGCACCAGCTCTCGGGCGGCATGCGGCAGCGGATCATGATCGCGATGGCGCTCTCCTGCAACCCGAACCTCCTGATCGCGGACGAGCCCACCACCGCCCTCGACGTCACCATCCAGGCCCAGATCCTCGACCTGCTGAACGAGCTGAAGACGAAGCTGCGCATGGCGGTCATGCTGATCACCCACGACATGGGCGTCATCGCGGAGACCGCCCAGCGGGTGGTCGTGATGTACGCGGCCAAGGTGGCCGAGGAAGCGCCGGTCGCCGATCTCTTCAAGGAGCCGCTGCATCCCTACACCCAGGGCCTGCTGCGCTCCATCCCGCGCATCGACCTGGCCGCCACCGCGCGGCGCCGACTCGAGACGATCCCGGGCACGGTGCCGACCCTCCGGGGCGAGATCGCCGCCGGATGCCGGTTCGCCCCGCGCTGCCCCTTCGTGAAATCGGTCTGCACCGAGAAGGATCCGGTGCTCAAGGAAGTCAAGCCGGGACACAAAGTGTCCTGCTGGCTCTACTAGAGGGCAGACATGGCTGACAGCGCGCTCCTCCGGATCAAGAACCTCAAGAAGTACTTCCCGATTCGAGGCGGACTCTTCTCCCGGGAAGTCGCGCGGGTGCACGCGGTCGACGACGTGAGCTTCGACCTGCTCAAGGGCGAGACGCTCGGGCTGGTCGGGGAGTCGGGCTGCGGCAAGTCCACCACCGGCCGCTGTATCCTGCGCCTCATCGAGCCCACCGCGGGCGAGGTGTGGTTCGAGGACAAGAACGTCACCACCCTGGACAAGCGCTCGCTGCGTCACCTGCGGCGCGACATGCAGATCATCTTCCAGGACCCCTACGCGTCGCTGAACCCCCGCATGACGGTGGGCTCGATCATCGGCGAGGCCCTGGTGATCCACAAGCTCGCCAAGAGCAAGCGCGAGCGCGACGAGCGGGTCGTGCACCTGCTCGAGACGGTCGGCCTCAACGCCGACCACCTGCGCCGCTACCCGCACGAGTTCTCGGGCGGCCAGCGCCAGCGCATCGGCATCGCCCGCGCGCTCGCGGTGAGCCCCAAGCTGATCGTGGCCGACGAGCCGGTCTCCGCGCTGGACGTGTCCATCCAGGCCCAGGTCATCAACCTGCTGGAGGACCTCCAGAAGCAGTTCAACCTGACCTATCTCTTCATCGCCCACGACCTCTCGGTGGTCGAGCACATCTCCACGCGCGTGGCCGTGATGTACCTCGGCAAGATCGTGGAGATCGCCCCCGCCAAGGAGCTCTACACCAATCCGAAGCACCCCTACACCGAGGCGCTCCTCTCCGCGGTGCCGATCCCGGATCCCGCGGTCAAGCGCAAGCGCATCCTGCTCGAGGGCGACGTGCCGAGCCCGATCAAGCCACCCTCGGGCTGCCGCTTCCACACCCGCTGCCCGATCCGGATCCCCTCCTGCTCCGAGAACGAGCAGGTGCTGAAGGAGATCTCCCCGGGCCACTGGGTCGCCTGCCAGGTGAGGGCGTAGGCCAGCCGCGCCGGGGCGATGGCGGCAAGTTCGAGCTTGGCGAGCCGCGGCCGAAGGCGAGGCGGGCGGATACAGAAAAGGTGTCACCGTTGATGGCCTGGTCCGGCATCTACCACATCCTGGCGACGCCCTTCCGCGAGGACGGCGCCCTCGACGTGGCCGGGCTCCCCCGCCTGATCGAATCCGCCCTCGCCACCGGCATCACCGGATTCACGATCCTCGGCATCGCGGGCGAGGCCCACCGGCTCACCGACGAGGAGCGCCGCCGCGTGGTGGAGACCGTGGTCAAGGAGACCCGCGGCCGCGTGCCCGTCGCGGTCGGCGTCTCGGCCTCCGGCACGCACCTCGCCACCGCGTTCGCGCGCATGGCGCGAGAGCACGGGGCCGACGCGCTCATGGTGGCGCCGCCCGCCGGGCTCAAGAACCTCGACGCGGTGGCGGAGTACTACCGCACGGTCGCGGCGGCCACCGGACTGCCGATCGTGCTGCAGGACGAGCCGGTCACCACCCAGGTCAACATGCCGGCGCCCTTCATCGCGCAGCTCTGCGCCGAGATCGAGCCGATCCAGGCGGTCAAGCTGGAGGAGCCCCCGACGCTGCCCAAGATCACGCGCCTGCGCGCGCTCTTCGGCGACCGCATCGCGATCTTCGGCGGGCTCGGCGGCGTCTACTTCTTCGAGGAGCTCTCGCGCGGGGCCGACGGGGCGATGACCGGCTTCCCCTACCCGGAGGCCCTCCGCGCGATCCGCGAGCACTTCGTGGCCGGCCGCCGCGACGACGCGCGCGCCCTCTTCTACCGCTGGCTCCCCCTGATCCGCTACGAGACCCAGCCGGGGGCCACGCCGGGCACCGCGGTGGGCATCCGCAAGGAGATCCTGCGGCGCCGGGGCTGGATCGCCTGCGCGCTGGTGCGGCCGCCCGCGCCCGCGCTCGACGCGGCCACCCGGACCGAGCTCGACGAGCTGCTCGCCGCCGTCGCGGGCTGATCGCCGTGCCCCACGCCCAGGTCAACGGCGTTCGTCTCTTCTACCAGGAGACCGGCGCGCCCGACGCCCCGCCGCTCGTGCTCATCATGGGCTGGGGCGGCGACCACACCGCGTGGGCGCTGCAGGCGCCGGCCTTCGCGGCCGAGCATCGCGTGATCGCGCTCGACAACCGCGGCGCCGGCCAGAGCGACGTGCCGGCCGCGCCCTACACGATCGCGGGGATGGCCGGCGACGTGATCGGGCTGATGGACGCGCTCGGCATCCGCCGCGCCCATATCTGCGGCGCCTCGATGGGCGGCATGATCGCGCAGGAGCTGGCCCTCCGCCATCCGGAGCGGGTGCGGACGCTCGGGCTGCACTGCACGACCGCGGGCATCGACGCGTACGGCCGGTTCCTGATCGACACCCTCCTCGCGGTGAAGGCCCACGACGATCGCGAGGAGTTCGTGCGGGCGATGATGCCCTGGATCCTCTGCCGGAAGACCATCGCGGAGCGGCCGGAGTTCATCCGCTTCTGGATCGAGCGGGCGCTCGCCTACCCCTACCCGATCGGGCTCGAGGGCCTGTCGCGCCAGGCCGACGCGATCCGCGGCCACGACACCGCCGCGCGGCTCGGGGAGATCCGGGTCCCCACCCTGATCACCACCGGCACCGAGGACATCCTGGTCCCGCCCGTCTCCTCCCGAGACCTGCACGCGCGCATCCCCGGCTCGGCGCTGATCGCGATGGAGGACGCGGGGCACCTGCATTTCATCGAGCAGGCAGAGCGGTTCACCGCGACCAACCTGGAGTTCTTCCAGAAGCACCGCGGGGCCTGACGGCCCGCGGCCGCCCTCAGCGGGCGGACTTCGCGACGGCCGGGCCCGACTCCTCCCAGGTGTAGCTGTGGGGATTCACCGGCTGGCCCTTGACCTGGATCTCGTAGTGCAGGTGCGGACCGGAGGACCGGCCCGTGTTGCCGGTCAGCGCCACCGTATCGCCGCGCTTGATCACCTGGTCCATGGCCACGTAGAGCCTGGACAGGTGGCCGTAGAGCGACCGGGTGTCGTTGCCGTGATCGATGATGAGGGTGACGCCGTACTCCGCGTGCTGGCCCGCGAAGATCACCGTGCCGGGGGCCGGCGCCTTCACCGGCGTCCCGATGGGCGCCCCGATGTCGATGCCGCTGTGGAACTCCGAGTTGGGGGCCCACGGCGAGCGGCGCTGGCCGAAGTCGGAGTTCACCGGCCCGCGCACGGGCCAGCGCGACGGCAAGGAGGCGAGGACGCGGCTGGCCCGGCCCAGGAAGCGCTCGAGCGTCCGGATGGACTCGCCCTCCTCGCGGACGATCCCCAGCAGGCGTTCCACCTCTTCCTTGACCGGCCCCCGGTCGGGCTCCGCGGCGGTCTTCCCGCCGATGCCGGTCCCGCGCTTCGCCGGAGACGCCTCGGGTCCGAACGGCTCCCAGATCTTGGCGTGCAGGTCCCGCCAGCTATCGATCTCCCCGCGGATCTCGCGCAGCCGCGACTGGGAGGCGTCGAGGAGCCCCTGCTGGATGTGCAGGCGCTCGCTCAGGGCCGCGAAGGTGCCCCGCTGATGGCGGAGATTGACGTAGTCGGGGTAGATGAAGGCGAGCCCGAGGATGGTGACGGCCAGGCCGCCGACCACCACGCCCACCGCCCAACCGGGCACCGAGAGCCGCAGGACGCGGCTACCGTCGTCCCGGACCATCAGCAGGTTGAACTGTTTGGGCTTGGCCATTCGTATGGGCGTCAGCGCTTGAGGGGGATCACGGCCACGTCCCGCGGCGGGACCTCCGCGACCGGGCTCGGCTTGGCCATCCGGCAGTGCCCCTCGAACAGGACCCCCTCCTCGACCACGACTACCGGGGCCTCCACGTCGCCGTAGACCCGGGCCGTCCGCTTCAGCTCGATCCGCTCGAGGGCGCTCAGGTTGCCCGTGACTTCCCCGTTCACCACCAGGCGCCCGGCCCGCACGTCAGCCTGCAGGACCGCGCGCTCCCCGATGATCAGGGTGTCGTTGGAGTGGATCTCGCCCTTGAACTTGCCGTTCAGCATCACGGTGCCCCGGAACGTGTAGCGGCCCTCGATCTCCGATCCTTCGTCGATGAAGGCCGTCAGCTCGCCTCGCCGCGACGCCGTGCCCCTTCGCCTGAACATAAGACTCGTCCCTCTCTTGCTGGACTGCCTCGTCCTGCCGGGTCCTGGCGGCCCCTCGGGGGCCTCGAACACTACCGCCTACGGAACGCGCTGGAAGGGTGGATGCTGGTTACAGTTTCGCCCGGTAGGGTTTCTTCTAGCACGCCAATTCCAGGGGTGTCAACCCCCCCGCCAGGCATCCGAGGCGCCTCCGAGGTGCGCTCTATCCCCGCGCGGTTGTTGACACTCCTGCGCGCGCCACAGTATGATCGAACTCCTGATCCAAGTCCCCCGGGAGAAGACCCATGGATGAGTTCTACCGGATCAAGCGGCTGCCTCCGTACGTCTTCGCGATCGTCAACGACCTGAAGTCGAAGGCGCGAGCTCGTGGCGAGGACGTCATCGATCTCGGCATGGGCAATCCGGACCAGGAGACGCCCAAGCACATCGTCGACAAGCTGGTGGAGGCGGCCCGCAACCCGCGCAACCACCGCTACTCGGCCTCGAAGGGCATCACCCGGCTCCGGAAGGCGGTCACCACCTGGTACCGGACGCGCTACGGGGTAGAGCTGGACCCGGAGACGGAGGCCATCGCCACCATCGGCGCCAAGGAGGGGATGGCTCACCTGGCCCTGGCGGTACTCCAGCCAGGTGACGGGGCCCTGGTGCCGAACCCGACCTACCCGATCCACTCCTACTCGGTGGTCATCGCGGACGGCGACCTGCGCTCGGTCCCGCTGGTCCCGGGGGAGGACTTCTTCGCCCGGCTCCAGGAGACGGCCCGGCTGGCCTGGCCCAAGGCCAAGCTGCTGATCCTGTCCTTCCCCCATAACCCGACCACCGCCTGCGTGGACCGCGACTTCTTCGTCAAGGTGGTGGACTTCGCCCGGGAGCACCACCTCATGGTGGTGCACGACTTCGCCTACGCCGACTTCACCTTCGACGGCTACAAGGCGCCGTCGTTCCTGGAGGTCCCGGGGGCCAAGGAGGTGGGGGTCGAGATCTTCTCGCTGTCGAAGTCGTACAACATGCCGGGGTGGCGGGTGGGGTTCGTCTGCGGCAACTCCAAGATGATCCACGCCCTCGCCCGCATCAAGTCCTACCTCGACTACGGGGCCTTCCAGCCCATCCAGATCGCCGCGATCATCGCGCTGGAGGGCGAGCAGGGCTGCGTGAGCGACATCGTCGAGCTGCACCGCAAGCGCCGGGACGTCCTGGTCAACGGCCTGAACAAGATCGGCTGGAAGGTGGAGAAGCCCAAGGGGACCATGTTCGTCTGGGCGCCCATCCCCGAGGAGTTCCGCAGCATGGGCTCGCTCGAGTTCTCCAAGCTGCTGATCCAGGAGTGCAAGGTGGCGGTCTCTCCCGGGATCGGCTTCGGCGAGTACGGGGACGGCCACGTCCGGTTCGCGCTCGTCGAGAACGAGCAGCGCATCCGGCAGGCCCTGCGCGGCCTCAAGAGCCTGAGCGGCAAGTAGCCGGCCGGCGAGACGACGCCCTGAACGAGATCAAGATCGCCCTCCTCGGCCTGGGCACCGTCGGCTGCGGCGTGGTCAAGGTGCTCCAGAGCCACGGCGCCGAGATGGCCGAGCGCGCCGGGTGCCGGCTCGCCCTCGGGCGCGTGGTGGACGCCGACCTCACGCGCCCGCGCGAGGGCATCGACCTGGCCCGCCTGCCGCTCGGCGGCGACGCCAACCAGGCCATCGACGATCCCTCGGTGCAGATCGTCATCGAGCTGATCGGCGGCCTCGAGCCCGCGCGCACCTTCATCCTGCGGGCCCTCGCGGCGGGCAAGCATGTCGTCACCGCCAACAAGGCGCTCCTGGCCCACCACGGGGCCGAGCTGTTCGAGGAGGCGCGGCGCCGCCGCGTCATGCTCGGCTTCGAGGCGGCGGTCGCCGGCGGCATCCCGCTCATCCGGGCGGTCAAGGACGGGCTGCCCGCGAACCGGATCCTGTCCACCTTCGGCATCGTCAACGGCACCTGCAACTACATCCTGTCCAAGATGACCGACGAGGGGCGGGACTTCGGCGAGGTCCTGAAGGAAGCTCAGGCCCACGGCTACGCGGAGTCCGATCCCACCCTCGACATCGAGGGCATGGACTCCGCCCACAAGCTGCAGATCCTGGCCACCCTGGCCTTCCGCACCACGGTGGACCTCAAGGACATCTACACCGAGGGCATCACCGCGGTGACCCAGCAGGACGTGGTCAACGCCACCGAGCTCGGCTACCGCATCAAGCTGCTCGCGATCGCCAAGGCCTCGGAGGGCGGCCTGGAGGCCCGCGTCCACCCGACGATGATCCCGGCCGGGTCGCCCATGGCCGCGGTCTCCGGCGTGTTCAACGCGGTGTTCATGACCGGCGACAACGTGGGCAACCTCATGTTCTACGGCCGCGGCGCGGGCCAGCTCCCGACCGCGTCCGCGGTCTGGTCCGACGCGCTCGACATCGCGCGGCGGGTCGCCCACGGGATCCCCGCGCTCGACACCGATCTCCCCTCCGTCGGCCGGAACCCTCTGCCGCTCCGGCCCATGGACGACATCCGCTCGGCCTACTACCTGCGCGTGATGGCCCTGGACCAGCCGGGCGTGCTCGCCCAGGTGGCGGGCATCCTGGGCCGGCACGACATCTCACTGGTCTCCGTGCTCCAGAAGGAGCGCGCGCGCACCGAGGCGGTGCCGGTGGTCATGATGACGCACGAGGCGCGGGAGCGGGACATGCGGGCCGCGCTCGCGGCCATCGACAAGCTGCCGGTGGTGGCCGGGCGCACCACCATGATCCGGGTGGAAGCATGACCGCCGGCGCGCGGGGGATCTGAGCCGCCCCTACATGCCCGCGCCGCGACAACTGGCGCAGATCCTGCTGGGCCTGGCGGTGAGTGCGGGCCTCCTCGTCTATTTCTTCTGGGACGTCGATCTCGCCGTCATCGCCACGCGGCTGCGCGGGACCCTCTGGACGTTCCTCGCGCTCAGCATCGCGCTCAACTTTGCCTCCGTCTGGGCCCGGGCCTGGCGCTGGGGCTATCTCTTCCCGCCGGGTCCGCGCCCGAGCCGTCTCTTTCGGTCGCTGCTCATCGGCTACATGGGCAACAACCTCCTGCCCCTCCGAGCCGGAGAGGTGGTACGGGTCTATGTGGCGTCCCGGCATGGCCCCCGGTTCTGGACCACCTTCGCGACGGTGGTGGTGGAGCGGGTGCTGGACGGCCTGGCCCTCGGGCTGATCGTGGCCGGGCTGCTGTTCCTGGTACCCGTCACGGCCGAGATGCGCTGGTCCATCGTGATCTTCCTGGCCCTGGACCTGGCCGGAATAGTCGTGCTCGCGACGATCGCCACCGCGCCCGGCGTGTGCCGGGCGCTCATCGAGACGATCTGCCACCGGGTCGGGTGGCTCGAGCGGCGGCTGCTCGGTCTGCTCGACACGATGACCGAGGGGCTTCGAGGGATCCGGTCACCACGCCACGCCATCCCGGTCTTGCTCAGCTCGGTGGCTATCTGGATGCTGCTCGCCCTGTCCGTGTGGACCGCGATGCACGCGGCCCACCTCGACCTGCCGCTGGTCGCGTCCTGGGTCGTGCTCGCCTTCCTCGGGCTGGGGGTGAGCCTGCCGTCGAGCCCCGGCTTCGTGGGCGTCATCCAGGCGGCGGCGGTGCTCGCCCTGGCGCTCTTCGCGGTCCCGCGCGCGGAGGCGCTCTCCTTCTCCCTGCTGATCCACGCCTCGCAGTTCTTCCCGCTGACCGCGGTCGGGCTGGTGTGC
>DATFGS010000739.1:0-2201 GCA_035249225.1 Candidatus Methylomirabilota bacterium
CCCCGCGCCACCCGGCCCACGTACTCCACGTAGCGGACCACCATCGGCTTGTCGAGCCCGAGGTAGTCGCGGAGCTTCGCCACCGCCTCCGGGGTGGCGTGCTCGCCCAGCATCAGGGAGACCGCGTCGCCCGGGATCAGCTCGACGGTGAGCATGACCACGAAGACGACGCCCAGCAGCACCGGCACCGCCAGCATCAGGCGCCGGATCAGGAACGTCAGCATCGCGAGCGGGCTACTTGTCGAGCCAGGCCTTCCCCAGCCAGAGGTTGTACTCCACCGGATGGATGGTGAAGCCCTTCACGCTGGCCCGGGTGGCCACGATCTCCTTGGTGGTGTAGACCGGGATCCACACCATCTCCTTGGCCAGGATGTCCTGCACCTCGAAGTAGAGCTTCTCGCGCTCCGACTGGTTCAGGCTGCGCCGCGCCTGCTCCACGAGCGTATCGACTCGCGCGTTCGAGTAACGGGACGTATTCCACCCGGCGGGCGGCACCTGCTTGCTGTGGAAGAGCGCGTACAGCGAGTAGTCCGCGTCCGCGTTCGAGGTCACCCAGCCCAGCGTGAACATGTGGTGGTTGAGCGGGTTGCCGCGGAACTGGGTGAACACCGCCGCCCACTCGAGCACCTGCACCTTGGCCTCGACCCCGATCTCCTTGAACATCGCCTGGATGGCCTCGGTGATCTCGCCGTCCTTCGGATAGCGGCCGCGCGCGGTGAGCCAGGACAGCGAGAGGCGCTGGCCGCCCTTCTGGAGGACGCCGTCCGCACCCGGCGTCCAGCCCGCCTGGGCGAGGAGCGCCTTGGCCTTCGCGCGATCGAACGGGTACTGCTTGTCGAGCTGCATGTCCTTGTAGCCGAACACCCCCGGGGCCAGCACGCCCATCGCGGGCCCCGCCGAGCCCTCCATGATGTTCTCGACGATGGACTTCCGGTCCACCGCGTGCAGCAGCGCCTGACGCACCCGCACGTCGTCGAGCGGCGGCATGCCCGCGTGGAAGCCCGCGAAGACCACCCGGATCCCGGTGGTCTCGTGGACCGAGAACTTGGGGTCCTTCCGGAGCGCGGGCAGCTGGGCGGGCGACGGGAACAGCACCATGTCCGCGTCTCCGGTCTGCAGCGCGATCATCCGCGCGCCTTCCTCCGGCACCACCTTGAAGACGACGCGGTCGAGCAGCGCCTTGTCGCCCCAGTAGTCCGGGTTGCGCTCGATGATCACGTGGGTATTGGTCTTCCACTCCACGAACTTGAACGGCCCCGTGCCCACCGGCGCCCGGCTGAAGTCCGCGCCCAGCTTGCCCACCGCGGTGGGCGACACGATGCCCATGCAGTACATCGCGAGCGTGCGCAGCACCGGGCCGTAGGGCTCCCGGGTCACGATGTCCACCGTGAGGTTGTCGACCACCTCGGCCCCGTCCAGCGAGCCGGCGAGGCTGGCCCAGCGCGCGGGCGGCGTGCCCTTGAGCGCGCGGTCATAGGTGAACTTCACGGCGGCGGCGTTGAAGGGCGTGCCGTCGTGGAACTTCACGTTGGGGCGCAGCTTGAAGCGCACCCGGGTGGGCGACATCACCTCGTACGAGGTGGCCAGCGACGGCTGGACCTGCATCTTCGTGTCGAGGGTCAGGAGCCCTTCGAGCATGTTGAAGTACACCCACGCCCCGGGCGCGGTGGTCTCGAGATTCGGATCCAGGGAGACCGGGTCAGTGGGGCGCACGATCGTGAGGGTGCCGCCCCGCTTCTGGGCCTCGGCCGGGCCCGCGGAGGCCAGCAGGCCCGCGGCGACCGCGACGGCGATGAGGACGAGCAGCGCGTTCCGGAATCGCGTCATCGAATCTCTCCTTGTGGGACGCGGGCCCCGAGCTCGGCGGCGAGATCGGCGGCCACGTCGAGGGCGTGATGCGCACGGTTGCGCTCGCGCCCCAGCGCGGCGAGCGAGAACTTGGTGAGGTCGGCGGCGGCGTCCATGCCGGGCAGCTCCCGGGCGCGCTGCAGCCCCGCGAGCGGCGGGATGCCGACGGCCAGGTCGTGAGTGAAGCGGTCGCCGCCGGTGAAGAGCAGCGGCACGAGCGCGCGGGACAGGCGCATGAGGAGCCGGTTGGCCCCGGCGGTGTCGCCCCGCCCGTCCGCGGCGAGGCTCGCGAGACCCGGAGCGGCCGCGTCGAGCGACGCGGCGAGCCCCCGGGCGGCATGCACCAGGGGCGA
>DATFGS010000740.1:0-1754 GCA_035249225.1 Candidatus Methylomirabilota bacterium
GGACCACTCGGCGGGGTCATTTTAAAGGGCGCCCGCGAGCCGAGGGTTTGGTATCAAAGAAGGGAATGTCCACCGCTCTGGCGAAGGCCCCCGCCCCCGAGCCCAAGGCCGCGCCCTCCGCCGTCGAGATGGGCGCGCGCCAGCGGGAGATCTCCGTCTCCGAGTTCTTCACCAAGAACCGGCACCTGCTCGGCTTCGACAACCCGCGCAAGGCCCTGCTCACCTGCGTCAAGGAGGCGGTCGACAACGCACTCGACGCCTCCGAGGAGGCCGGCATCCTCCCCGAGGTGGTGGTGACCCTCGCGGTGGCGACGAGCAACGGCGAGGCGCCGCCGCCGGCCAGCTAGGCCACGCGCTTCCGGGTCACGGTGGCCGACAACGGCCCCGGCATCGTGCGGCACCAGATCCCGCCGATCTTCGCCAAGCTGCTCTACGGCTCGAAGTTCCACCGGCTGCGCATGAGCCGCGGCCAGCAGGGCATCGGCATCTCGGCGGCCGGCATGTACGCGCAGCTGACCACCGGCAAGCCGGTGCAGATCATCTCGCGCACCGGGGCCCGCGCGGCCG
Organism: Candidatus Methylomirabilota bacterium; assembly: GCA_035249225.1. Taxonomy (GTDB): domain Bacteria; phylum Methylomirabilota; class Methylomirabilia; order Rokubacteriales; family CSP1-6; genus CAMLFJ01. The sequence continues at coordinate 568 of DATFGS010000740.1, forward strand.
CGCACTACTTCGAGGTGCAGATCGACACCAAGAAGAACGAGCCGCGCATCTTCGAGAGCAAGAAGATCGACTGGGAGCACCCGCGCGGCACCCAGGTCACGCTGGAGATCGAGGGCCGCTATCAGAGAGGGCGCGCCTCGGTGGACGAGTTCCTCGAGCAGGTGGCGATCGCCAACCCGCACGTGAAGCTCGTGTACCACACCCCGGAGGGCGAGACGCGGGAGTACCCGCGCACCATCCACGAGCTGCCGCCCCAGCCGAAGGAGATCAAGCCGCACCCCTACGGCATCGAGTTCGGGGTGCTGCTGCGCATGCTGCACGACACCCGCGGCCACTCCCTCGCCGGCTTCCTCTCCGGGGACTTCAGCCGGGTGTCGCCGCCGGTGGCCGCGGAGATCTGCAAGACCGCGAAGCTCTCGCCCAACGCCAAGCCGCGCAACATCCACGGCGCCGACGCGGAGGCCCTCTACAAGGCGATCCAGGCCACCAAGATCATGGCTCCGCCGTCGAACTGCATCTCGCCCATCGGCGAAAAGGCGATCCTCCACGGCCTCTACAAGCAGATCAAGGGCGAGTTCTACACCGCGGTCACGCGGCCCCCCGCGGTCTACCGCGGCAACCCGTTCGCGATCGAGGCCGGGCTCGCCTTCGGCAAGCACCCGGACCACGCGGCGGCGGGCCCCGCGGAGGCCCCCGCGGTGCCGCTCGCGGAGGGCGAGGCGGCCGACGACGATTCGGAGCTGGCCCGCGTCATCCGCTACGCGAACCGGGTGCCCCTGCTCTACCAGCAGTCGGCGTGCGCCACCTTCAAGGCGGCGATCGAGACCGCGTGGAAGAACTACGGCATCGCCCAGTCGCGCGGGGCGCTGCCCGCGGGGCCCATGGTGGTGTTCGTGCACATGGCCTCGGTGTGGGTGCCGTTCACCAGCGAGTCGAAGGAAGCCATCGCGGACTACGACGAGATCCGCAAGGAGATCAAGCTCGCGCTGCAGGAGTGCGGGCGGCGGCTCGGCGTGTTCCTGCGGCGCCGCGAGCGGGCCAAGAGCGAGTTCCGGCGGCGCAACATCTTCGAGCTCTACATCGAAGAAGTCGTCGACGCGTGCAGCCGTCTCAAGGGCGGAAAACTCGCCAAGGAAAAACTTAAAGAGCAGTTGCAGAAGATCGCCTTGAAACGAACCGGTGGGCAG
>DATFGS010000741.1:0-24530 GCA_035249225.1 Candidatus Methylomirabilota bacterium
CCGGACGCTAGGCGGCCGGCGTCCTCTCGCCGCTGCCGCGGGGCTGGGCGGCGGTCACGGTGGTGGTGGACGGCACGTCCAGCTCGCGGTTGGCCAGGTCCACCGTGACCCGCATGGCGCGCAGGCCCTGGGCGCCCTGCAGCTCGTCCAGCTCCAGCTCCTCCACGTCACGCGTGAGATAGCCCAGGCGCTGGAGGTACTCGATGTACTCGCGCCACTCCGCGGCCTCGCTCGGGTGCGAGTACACCAGGGCGATCTTGCCGGGCTGGGTCAGCCGCTCGGTGGTGCCGCGGATGATGGCCTTGTCGATCCGCTTCTTGATGATCTCGTAGCGGACGTTGTAGGCGCCGTCCACGTCGAAGCGCTTCTCGTCGGAGCGGAACCGGATCGACAGCGGGGCGTGCTGGATCAGGATCAGGTTGGTGATGTCGAGCCGCACCGGCAGCCGGTCCTTCAGCCGCTCCACCCGCAGGGCCACCCCGCAGGCCACCATGAGCTGCCACAGGCGCATGTTCTTGAGATAGAGCGGATCGAAGACGCCGTCCTCGCGGAGGGCACCGCCCAGGTAGATCGTGTAGTCCACCCCGTCCGTCTTCTGCTTCTCGAAGAAGTGGGGGAACATGCCCTGCGCGGCCTGCTCCTCCAGGTCGATGTAGGAGGCGACCGCGTCGTTGATGCGGGTCACGCTCTCGTCGAACTCCTTGCGCCGCGCGTAGACCAGCCCGATGGCCGGGTCCACCGCGGCCCGGTAGGCGTCGATCTTCTCGTGCACCGCGGGGCCGAAGGTCTGCAGGTGGCCGAAGAGCGGCTCGAGGTCGGTCTTGAGGAAGCCCAGCACCCCCATCTCGTCGCCCGAGCGCAGCGTCACCTCGATCTCGGCGGTCGAGCCGTCGATGCGATGGGTGAGCTGGTCGAGGATGGGCAGCGGCCGGATCTCGTACGCCGCGCGCAGCACCTCGCGGGCGAGGCCGAGCTGGGTGAGCAGGTCGGCCTGGATGGCCCAGGCGCGGTGCGTGGAGGAGCCGCGGATGTCCGACACCGCGTACAGCGGGTGGACGTCGCGGAACACGATCGGCTCCATCTCGCGATTGGTCTCGCTCTCGGCGGTGTGCCGGTCCATCGTCTCCAGCACCGCCTTGCGGAACCGCCACTCCACCACCGGGTGGATCGCGGTGAACTGCTCCTTGATGAAGCCCTCGACCCGCGAGTGCAGCTCGTCCACGCTGCGCCGCACCGCCACCGAGAAGAGCGGCAGCACCTCCAGCAGGCGCGGGGCCAGCAGCGTGTTGATCTCGCCCGGGCGCGGAGAGGAGAGGCTCAGCGTGCCGATGAGCTGGCCCTGGTAGTGCAGCGGAGCCACCACGAAGCTGCGCATGCCCTTCTGGAGGATCATCTCCTCCTTGGGCGAGCGCGGGCTCATCGCGGCGAGATCCTCGATGAAGACCGGCTCGCCGCGCACCACCGCCTTCTCGAACACGGAGCCGGTGTAGTCCTTGGTCTTGCCCCGCACCGAGCTCGCGAAGATGCAGCCCTGGCCGTGGTCGAGGTGATGGCCGGAATTGAGCATCAGGATGCGCTCGCCCTCGATGGCGGCCAGGCTCAGGTGCAGATCCGCGCGGCGGAACAGGGTCCGCAGCTTGTCCTGCAGCTTCACGAAGCGCGCGTTCGAGACGATGGACTCCTTGTCGATCAGGTCGCGCTTGATCGAGGAGAGCACCTCCTGGTCCGTCACGTCGGAGGCCTTCACCACCGTGAAGCCGGTGAACCGCACGCTGCCCGGCGGGATCAGGGCCTTGAGGCCCTCCAGGTCCACCCCCTGGGCGGTGAGGCGCGCGCGCATCTCGTCGGACAGGGACGGCAGCGGGCGCAGCGCCTCCACCTCCACGAAGCGGCCGTCGAACTGGATCTTGAAGTGGCGATCCAGCCCGGTCTCGGACTCTGGCATGGTCAGGATCAGCGGGTAGTCCACCGGGAACTTGATGTCGTACAGGCGCTCGAGGATCAGCGCGTAGGCGTTCAGCAGCCGGAAGTCCTTCAACGCGTGCATCTCGAGATTGAGCCGCCCGTAGAGCACGCCGTCCGCGCCCATGATGCGGTCGAAGGCGCGCGTGCCGTAGACCGAGCGGAGGGTGAACGGGATCAGCGCGCCCATGTGGGCCTGGTCCCAGAACACGGGCGGGAACACCGCGCCCATCAGCCCGTCCACGAGCTCGCCGTGCTCGTCCAGCACGGTGATGTCCTCGATGGGCCCGTGCAGCGCGGGCACCTGGTGCACGCGCGACATGAGCGAGCGGGCCATCTCCCCGCACACCGACGGGTCCTTGGCCTGCTCGTCCCAGTAGCGGATCAGCGAGGCCAGGCTCAGGCGGCTCTCGAAGGGGAAGTCCCGCGCGAAATCCGGGGGGAGCTCGGTGGTGCCTTCGTTCGTCATGCCCATCATTCTACTCCAGCCCGCTAGCTCGCGGTGGCGGGCAGGCCCGCGGGGGCCGCGGTCTCGCGGGGCGTACGGTTCACCGGCGCTTCCTTGATGGCCAGCGCCATCGGCACGGCCAGGAACGCCATCAGGGCCGCCGAGGTGAAGGCCCAGGTATAGGAGCCGGTGGCGGTGAAGATCCAGCCGCCCACCGCCGCGCCGAGCGCGGCGCCGGCCTGGTGGGCGAAGAAGATCCAGCCCGATAGCGTGCCCACCGAGTAGCGGCCGAAGATGTTGGCGGTGAGGGTGGTGGTGGGCGGCACCGTCGAGATGTAGTTGAGCCCGAAGATCGCGGCGAAGATGTGCAGCGACGGCACGTTCCAGACATAGAGCAGGAACAGCAGCGACAACCCACGCACGCCGTAGTAAAAGGCGAGCGGGCCCTTGCGCCCGAAGCGGTCGCAGATCCAGCCCGAGAGCACGGTGCCGAGGATGTTCATGGCGCCCATCACCCCCAGGGCCTGCGCGGCGTGCATCTCCGAGAAGCCGTGCTCGGCCGCGTGCGGCACCAGGTGGGTGAGCACGAGGCCGTTGGACGTGTAGCCGCACACGAAGAAGCTGCCGGCCAGGAGCCAGAACGCGGGGACCCGGATCGCGTCCCCGATGCCGGTCCGACCCTCCGGCGGCGCCGCCATGCCTCCCGCCGGGATGGCCTGGCCCGCGCCGAAGGCCCGGAGGCCCTTCTCCGCCGGATCGTTCCGGATGAACAGGAGCGTCAGCGGTACCGCGACGACGAAGAGAAGGATGCCGAGCCAGATGAACGATTGCCGCCAGCCGAACGTGAGGGTGAAGACGACCGCGAGCGGGACGATGATGAGCTGCCCCGCCGACATCGCGCCGCCGATCACGCCCATCACGAGCCCGCGCCGGCCCTCGAACCAGCGCGCGGCGACGGTGGCGGCGGTGGACATACCGACCCCGCCCGAGCCCAGCGCCATCAGCACGCCGGCGGTGAGATAGACCTGCCAGAGAGCGGTGACCTGCGAGGTCAGGATCGTGCCGATTCCGAGCAAGACGACCGAGAGCATGATGACCCGGCGCGGGCCCCAGTGGTCGGCGAGCCAGCCCACGAAGGGGCCGGCGGCGCCCAGAAGCAGCAGCGAGAGCGCGGCGGCGCCCGAGAGGGCGGCCCGGTCCCAGCCGAACGTGGCCTCCATCGGCTTGATGAACACGCCGAACACGGCCCGCAGGCCGGAGGCCAGCAGCATGACGACCACGAGGGCGCCCAGCACCACCCACGCGTAGTGCACTCCGCTCCGCGATTCCTTCACCCGGTCCTCCCCGTCGTGGAGAAACCTCACCACCTTATGCCGACGCCCCTTTGGATGGCAAACGGGTGGCCCCGGGATTCAGTGGTCCGGGTGTACAGTGGCGTCAGGACAATGCCGACACGACGCGTACTTATCGTCGATGACGAGGCCGACGTGCGGAAGACGCTCTCGGACATCCTGCGCGCGATCCGTTATCCGGACCCCCTCGCGCTCGAGGAGGCCTCCAACGGCCGCGAGGGCCTGGACGCGGTGGTGCGCCAGCGGCCGGACCTGGTGCTGCTCGATCTGCAGATGCCGGGAATGGGCGGCCTCGCGCTGCTCAAGCAGATCCACGAGGCCGAGCCGCGGCTGTCCGTGATCGTGATCAGCGCCACGCAGGACAACAAGCTGAGCGCCGAGGCGCTGCGCAGCGGCGCCGTCGCCTACCTGCCCATGCCGCGCCCCGTCGAAGCCGATCCCGGGCGCGCGCTGATCGGCCGCACTGCGCACCTTCTGCGCCCGGAGCGGGCAGCTTTCGCATAGACGCCCGGCGGACGTCCGTCCTGTCGTGACGCCAACGGGCGGGGCGCCTCGAATCGGTCATTCCGAGCCAATTCCCCGGGAAGCGGCGGCTCCCGCACGATGGCAGGGGGCTTGCTCTCCTTGGAAGCATGCAGGCGCCCATGCAGACCAAGCGCGTCCTCGTGGTGGATGACCAGACCCCGGTGCGGGAGCTGGTGGCGGCGGTGCTCGCCTCGGACGGGCACTCGGTGGAGACCGCGCGCGACGGGGCGGACGCCCTGCGGCTGCTCGATGCCGAGAAGCCTTACGATCTGATCGTGAGCGATCTGAAGATGCCCGGCCTCGACGGACCCAGCCTCTACCTCGAGCTGACCCGGCGCTTTCCGGATACGCGCCCGCACCTGCTGTTCATCTCGGGCTTCGTGGACTCGCCCGAGTACGCCGGGTTCCTCCAGGGCACGCAGGTGCAGGTGCTGCTCAAGCCGTTCGCGGTCGACGACCTCTCCCGCGCCGCTTCCGTCCTGCTCGGCTCGTAGTTCTCCTGGACGCGGGCGGCTCGCCGCGTCATCATGCCGTCGATGCCCACCTTCTCGGACGTGCTCCGGGCGCGCCTGTCGCGCCGGGGCCTGCTGGCCTCCGGCCTGGCCGCGGCGGGCCTGGGCTGGCTGGGACCCGCGGCCTGGGCCGCCGGCCCGCTGGGCTTCACCGGCGTGCCCGTGTCGTCGGACGACACCCTGGTGGTCCCGCGCGGCTACGTGGCGGAGGTCCTGTATGCCTGGGGCGACCCGATCTCGGATGGCCCCGCCTTCAAGCCGGACGCGAGCAACACGGTGGACGATCAGCTCCGCCAGGCCGGCATGCACCACGACGGCATGCGGTTCTTCCCGCTGCCCGCCGGGCAGGCCGGCTCGACCCACGGGCTGCTCGCCATCAATCACGAGTACACCGATGACGGCCTGCTCCATCCGGACGGCATGCTGACCTGGACCGCCGAGAAGGTGCGGAAGTCGCAGGCGGCCCACGGCGTCTCGGTGATCGAGGTGCGCCTGGCCGGCGACCGCTGGCACGTCGTCCGCCCGTCGCGCTACGCGCGGCGGGTCACCGCGGCGACCCCGATGGGGCTCAGCGGTCCCGCCGCCGGGCACCCGTGGATGCAGACCGCGGCCGACCCGGCCGGCCGCACCGCGCTCGGCACCATGAGCAACTGCGCGATGGGCTACACCCCGTGGGGCACCTACCTCACGTGCGAGGAGAACGTCCAGTTCTACTTCGTCAACCGCTCCGGGAGCGTGCCCGCGCTGCAGCGGCGGTACGGCATCACCGAGCGGGGCGGCGGCTACCGGTGGCACGAGTTCGACGAGCGCTTCGATGCCGCGCGCCATCCGAACGAGCCGAATCGCTTCGGCTGGGTGGTGGAGATCGACCCCTTCGATCCATCGCGGCCGCCGGTGAAGCACACCGCGATGGGCCGCTTCGCCCACGAGGGCGCGGCCCTCGCCGTCGCGCCCGACCGGCGCGTGGCCTTCTACATGGCGGACGACGCGCGGTTCGAGCACGTCTACAAGTTCGTGAGCCGCGATCCGGCCGGCCGGAGCGCGCTCGAGCACGGCACGCTCTACGCGGCCCGCTTCGACGCCGACGGCACCGGGGTCTGGCTCGAGCTGGCCCCGGGCCAGAACGGGCTCGACGCGGGGGCCGGCTTCCCCAGCCAGGCCGAGATCTGCATCGCGCCGCGCCTGGCCGGGGAGATCGCGGGGGCGACCCGGATGGACCGCCCGGAGTGGATCGCGGTGCACCCGCTCACCGGCGAGGTCTACTGCGCGCTCTCCTACAACGAGACGCGGGGCCAGGCCGGGCGGCCGGGGCCGGACCCGGCCAATCCGCGCGCGGAGAACGTGTACGGCCACATCATCCGCTGGCGCGAGGGCGGCGGCGATCCGACCGCGACGCGCTTCGAGTGGGACGTCTTCATCCTCTGCGGCGATCCGGCGAGCGCGGACCCGGCCCGGCGCGGCGACATCAAGGGTGACGTCTTCGGCTCGCCGGACGGGCTGTGGGTGGATGGGCGTGGCGTGCTGTGGATCCAGACCGACGTGTCCACGCGGCTGCTCAACAAGGACCACTACGCGGGCATGGGCAACAACCAGATGCTGGCCGCGGATCCGGCGACGCGAGAGGTGCGGCGGTTCCTCACCGGCCCCCGCGGGTGCGAGATCACCGGGGCGACGGGCACGCCGGACGGACGGACGCTGTTCGTCAACATCCAGCACCCGGGGGAGACGCCGAGCGAGCGCAGCAACCCGACCACCCCGAAGGGGGTCAGCGGGTGGCCGGAGGGGCCGAGCGGGGGGCGTCCCCGCTCGGCCACCGTGGTGATCCGCCGCGCCGACGGCGGCCCGGTCGGAAGCTAGACCGGCTTCGCCTCCACGCGCTTGCGGAAGGCGATCCGGCCCTGGTCGGCGTCGACGACCACGGTGTCGCCCTCGCCGTAGGTCCCGCTCAGCAGCTCGAGCGCCAGCGGATCCTGGATCATGCGCTGGATGGTCCGCTTGAGCGGCCGCGCCCCGTAGACCGGGTCGTAGCCCTCCTGGGCCAGCAGCGCCTTGGCGGCGGCGGTCAGCTCGAGCGTGATGCGCTTGTCGGCGAGCCGCTTCACCAGGTGCCGCGCCTGGATCTCCACGATCGAGCCGATCTCCTCGCGCCCGAGGGGCTGGAAGATCACGGTCTCGTCGATCCGGTTCAGGAACTCGGGCCGCAGGGCCTGCTTGAGCAGGTCCAGGATCAGCCCGCGCACCCGCGCGGGATCCTTCTCCTCGCGGAAGTACTGGCTTCCGAGGTTCGACGTCATGATGACCACCGTGTTGCGGAAGTCCACCGTGCGGCCCTGGCCGTCGGTGAGGCGGCCGTCGTCGAGGAGCTGGAGCAGGACGTTGAACACGTCGCCGTGCGCCTTCTCGATCTCGTCGAAGAGCACCACCGAGTAGGGGCGCCGCCGCACCGCCTCGGTGAGCTGGCCGCCCTCGTCGTACCCCACGTAGCCCGGGGGGGCGCCGATGAGCCGCGCCACCGTGTGCTTCTCCAGGTACTCGGACATGTCGATGCGGATCATGGCCCGCTCGTCGTCGAACATGAACTCGGCGAGCGCCCGCGCCAGCTCGGTCTTGCCCACGCCGGTGGGGCCCAGGAACAGGAAGGAGCCGATCGGCCGGTTCGGGTCCGAAAGGCCGGACCGCGCGCGCCGGACCGCGTTGGAGACCGCCACGATGGCCTCGCGCTGGCCGACCACCCGCTCGCCCAGGCGCTCCTCCATCTTCACGAGCTTCTGGACCTCGGCCTCGAGGAGCCGCGTGACCGGGATCCCGGTCCACTTGGCCACCACCTCGGCCACGTCCTCCTCGTCCACCTCCTCCTTGAGCATGCGGCCGCTCTTCTGCATCTCGGCGAGGCGCGCGTTCTCGGCGGTGAGCCGCTTGTCGAGCTCCATGAGGGTGCCGTAGCGCAGCTCGGCCGCCTTCTGGAGATCGCCCCGCCGCTCCGCGTCGGCCATCGCCGCGCGCGCCGCCTCCGCGTCCTCCTTGGTCTTGCCGATGGTCATGATCGCGGCCTTCTCGGCCTGCCACTGGTTCTTGAGCCGCGCCGACTTCTCGCGCAGCTCGGCCAGCTCCGCGTCCAGACGCGCCAGCCGCTCGCGCGAGACGTCGTCGGACTCGCGGGCCACCGACACCCGCTCGATCTCGAGCTGCATGATGCGGCGCTGGGTCTCGTCGAGCTCGGCGGGCATCGAATCGATCTCGATGCGCAGCCGCGAGGAGGCCTCGTCGATCAGGTCGATCGCCTTGTCGGGCAGGAAGCGGTCCGCGATGTAGCGGTGCGAGAGCACCGCGGCGGCCACCAGGGCCGCGTCCTTGATCTTGACCTTGTGGTGGACCTCGTACTTCTCCTTGAGGCCGCGCAGGATCGCGATGGTGTCCTCCACCGAGGGCTCGCGCACCAGCACCGGCTGGAAGCGGCGCTCCAGCGCGGGGTCCTTCTCGATGTGCTTGCGGTACTCGTCGAGCGTGGTCGCCCCCACGCACCGCAGCTCGCCGCGGGCCAGCGCCGGCTTCAGCATGTTGGCCGCGTCCACCGCGCCCTCCGCCGCGCCCGCGCCCACCAGGGTGTGCAGCTCGTCGATGAAGCAGATGATCTCGCCGTTGGACTCGGTGATCTCGCGCAGCACCGCCTTCAGGCGGTCCTCGAACTCGCCGCGGTACTTGGAGCCCGCGACCATCGCCCCGATGTCCACCGCGACCAGCCGCTTGTTGCGCAGGCCCTCCGGCACGTCGCCCGCGACGATGCGCTGGGCGAGGCCCTCCACGATGGCGGTCTTGCCCACCCCGGGCTCGCCGATCAGGACCGGGTTGTTCTTGGTCCGGCGCGAGAGCACCTGGATCACCCGGCGGATCTCCTCGTCGCGCCCGATGACCGGGTCGAGCTTGCCCTTGCGGGCCAGGTCGGTCAGATCCTTCGAGTAGCGCTGGAGCGCCTGGTACTTGTCCTCGGGATTGGGATCGGTCACGCGCTGCGAGCCGCGCACGTCCACCAGCGAGCGGTAGATGGCCTCCGCGGTCACGCCCGCGCCCGCGAGCAAGCGCGCGGTGGCGCCGCCCTTCTCCTGGGCGATGGCGATCAGCAGGTGCTCGGTCGAGACGTACTCGTCCTTGAGCCGCTCCGCCTCCTCCCACGCGCGATTGATGACGCCCTCGAAGCGCGCGGAGGCGTACTGCCGCCCGGCGCCACCGCGCACCGCGGGGAGCTTCTCGATCTCGGCCTGCACCGCGCGCGCGAGCGCCTCGGGGCGCGCCCCCAGCTTGGCGAGCAGCGGCCCCACCACGCCTTCCTGCTGCTGCAGCAGGGCCAGCAGCAGGTGCTCGGGCTCGACGGCCTGATGGCTGCCCTGGTCGGCCAGCGATTGCGCGGCCTGGATGGCTTCTTGCGCCTTGACGGTCAGCTTGTCTAGCCTCATCTCAGTTGGTCTCCGGTCTGAGCTTCTTCAGCTCCTGGAATAGTTCTCTCTCCCTCGGGCCGAGCCCGGTCGGAATCGTGATCATCACCCGCACGAACTGGTCGCCGGCCCCGCCGCCCTTGAGACGCGGCATGCCGTACCCGGGGAGCCGGAACGTCTTGCCGCTCGACGTCTCCGCCGGGATCTTCATGGACACCTGCCCCTTCAGCGTGGGCACCGAGACCTCGCCGCCCAGCGCGCCCACCGACACCGGCACCGGCAGGTCCGCGTGGAGATCGTCGCCCTTTCGCTCGAAGCGCGGGTGCGGCGCCACCGTCACGCGCAGGTAGAGATCGCCGCGGGAGGCGCGGTCGCCCGAGCCGCCGCTGACGCCCTCCGACGCCATGCGCACCCGCGACCCGGTGTCCACGCCCGCCGGGATCTTCACCTCCAGGTTCCGCGTGCTCTTGGTCCAGCCGCCGCCCCGGCACCGCGGGCAGGGACGCCGGTTGACGTTGCCCGAGCCGCCGCACTCCGGGCACGGCTCGTCGAGCTCGAGCGCGATCGTCTTCTTCGCGCCCTGGAACGCCTCCTCGAGCGTGAGCTCGATGGCCGCCTCGACGTCGCTGCCGCGGCTGACCGGACCGAAGCCGCCGCCCAGGTCGCCCAGATCCGAGAACTCGTACGCGGTCGCGCCGGCCCCGGCCTGGCCGCGGCGGAAGCCGCCCAGGTCCGAGAAGATCGTGCGGAAGAAATCCGAGAAGCCTCCCGCGTCGCCTTCCTGGCTGAACCGGACGTTGTGGCCTCCCGGCCGGCCCTCGAAGGGCGAGCGCCCCGCGCCCGCGCCGGCCTGGGCGTAGCGCTCCCAGTCGGGTCCGAGCGTGTCGTAGCGCTTGCGCTTCTCGGGGTCCCCGAGGACCGCGTAGGCCTCGTTGATCTCCTTGAAGCGGTCGGCCTTGCCCTTGTTCACGTCGGGGTGGTGCTTGCGGGCGAGCCGGCGGTAGGCGGTCTTGATCGCCTTGTCGTCGGCCGTCCGCTCGACCCCGAGCGTCCTGTAATAGTCCTTGAATTCCATATGGTTAGACGACGAGGCGGCGTCGGTCCGTTCGGTCCGCGCCGCCTGTCCGTCGCCTGGTTGAAGTGTAGCAGACGGTCGGCCGATTGGCTGGGCGCGGGGTCTCTTTCCCCGCCTCCGCCGGGGGACTACAATGAGCGCGCCCGTGACCAAGACCTGCACGCTCGCCATCGATGTGGGCGGGACCTTCACCGACATCACGTTCACCGACGCCGCCACCGGGGCGCTCTGGGTGGCGAAGACGCCCTCCACCCCGGGCGACCTCTCGGCCGGCTTCATCACCGCCGTGCGGAAGGTGCTGGCCCTGGCCGGGCGCGCGCCCGCCGACGTGCTGCGGGTCTTCCACGGGACCACCACCGCCACCAATGCGATCCTCGAGGGCAAGACGCCGCCCACCGCGCTGGTGACCACCGCCGGCTTCAAGTACGTGCTCGAGATCGGCCGCCACGACATCCCGCGCCACGGCAACCTCTACGGCTGGTCCAAGCCCACGCGGCCGATCACGCCGGAGCGCGTGTTCGAGGTGGACGAGCGCCTCGACGTGGACGGCTCGGTGCTGCGCCCGCTCGACGAGCCCGGCGCGCGCGCCCTGGCCCGCCAGCTCGCCCAGATGGGGGTGCCCGCGGTCGCGGTGGTCTTCCTGCACGCCTACGCCAACCCCGCGCACGAGCAGCGCATGCAGACCATCCTGGCCGAGGAGTACCCCGGCGTGCTCGTCTCGCTCTCCTCCGAGGTGCTGCCCCAGTTCCGCGAGTTCGAGCGGACCATGGCGACCGCGCTGAACGCGGCGGTGATGCCGCCGGTCAGCCGCTACGTGAGCGTGCTGCGCCGGGCGCTCGACGGCCTCGGCCTGCCGGCGCCGCTGCTGATCATGAAGTCGGACGGCGGCGTGACCAGCGCGGCCACCTGCGTGCGCCAGCCGGTGCAGACCGTGCTCTCCGGCCCGGCGGCCGGCGTGGTCGGCGCGGTGTCGGTCGGGCGCTCGGCCGGCTTCGGCGACATCATCTCGATCGACGTGGGCGGCACCAGCGCCGACATCTGCCTGGTGCGCGACGGGCGGCCGGAGGTCACCAAGGACGGCATGATCGGGCCGTTCCCGCTCAAGCTGCCCATCGTGGACATCCACACCATCGGGGCGGGCGGCGGCTCCATCGCCGCGGTCACCAGCGCGGGCCGTCTCACGGTGGGGCCGCGCAGCGCGGGCGCCGAGCCCGGGCCGGTGTGCTATCGCCGCGGCGGGAGCGAGCCCACCGTCACCGACGCGCACCTCGTGCTGGGCCGCATCCCCGCCGCCCTGCTGGGCGGCGAGCTGCCGCTCGACGTGCCCGCGGCGCGCGACGCCATCGCGGCGCGCATCGGCCGCCCCTTGAGCCTGGGCGTAGAGGAAGCGGCGGCCGGCGTCGTCGAGATCGTGGACAACACCATGGCGCGCGCGATCCGCACCGTCTCGGTCGGGCGCGGCCACGACCCGCGACGGTTCGCGCTGGTGGCCTTCGGGGGCGCGGGACCGCTCCATGCCTGCCGCCTGGCCGAGCTCCTCGACATCCCGATCGTGATCATCCCGGCGCGGCCGGGCGTGCTCTCGACCTGGGGCCTGCTCGACACCGACATCCGCTCCACCTTCGTGCGCACCGCGGGCACCGGGGCGCGCCGGCTGGCCGAGGCGGGGGGCAAGGTGGCGGAGCTCGACGCGGCCTGGCTCGAGCTCGAGCGGCAGGCCGAGGGCTGGCTCGCGGGCGAGCAAGTGCCGCGCGAGCGGCAGCGCTTCGAACGCGGCGCGGACCTGCGCTACGAGCACCAGAGCTTCGAGCTGACCTGCCCGCTCGGGGAGGGCCCGCTGACCCCGGCCCGGCTCGAGCAGCTCATCGCCACGTTCCACGCCGAGCACCGGCGGCTCTACAGCTACGACCTGCCGAAGGCCTCCGTGGAGCTGGTGAACCTGCGGCTCACCGCAGTGGGCACGCTGCCGCACGGGGAGCGGACCCTGCCCGTGACGGGCGCGGGCACGCTGGCCGCCGCGGTCACCGGCCACCGGCCGGTCTACTTCCGCGGCGCGGGCTTCGTCCCGACGCCCTGCTACGCGCGCGGCGGGCTGGCGCCGGGCATGGTCTTCGAGGGGCCCGCCATCATCGAGCAGGACGACGCCACCCCGCTGGTGGCGCCGGGCTTCCGCGCCCGCGTCGACGACGCGCACAACATCCTCCTGGAGCGCTCCCATGCCTGAGCCCCCGCGCGTCGATCCGATCACCCTCGAGATCATCCGCGGCAGTCTGGCCTCCGCGATCCGCGACATGGAGCTGCTGATGGAGCGCTGCGCGATGTCGCCTTTCATCAAGGAGAAGAAGGACTACTTCGTCGGCATCTTCGACACGCGGGGCCGCATCGTGGCCTGCCACATCTCGGGCAGCGGGCCCGGCATGCTCCAGCCCATCCTGGCGCTCTACCCGCTCGAGACCATGCGCCCCGGCGACGTCTACTGGTTCAACGACCCGTATATCTCGGACGGGGCCGTGCAGCACCACCAGGACATGGTCTTCACGGTGCCGGTCTTCCACGAGGGGCGGCCGGTGGCCTTCGCCACCACGTTCGGCCACTACCAGGACATCGGCGGGCTGCGGGCCGGCTCGATCTCGCCGCACGCCACCGAGATCTACCACGAGGGCGTGCTCGTGCCCCCGGTGCGAATCGTCCGCGAGGGACAGCTCAACGAGGAAGCGTACCGGATCTTCCTCCGCAACTCGCGGCTGCCCGACCTCGTGGAGGGCGACACCCGCGCCATGATGGCCTCCTGCCACCTGGCCGAGACCCGGCTGGGCGAGCTGTGCGCCCGCTACGGGGTGGACACGCTGCTGGCCGCCTTCGACGAGTGCATCGCGCAGACCGCGGTGCGGGCGCGCGAGCTGTTCCTCGAGCTGGTGCCGCCGGGGGAGTGGCGCTTCCACGACTTCCTCGACAGCGACGGCGGCGCCGAGGCCCGGCCCTATCGCATCGACCTGACCTTGAACCGGACGGGTGACCGCGTGCGCCTCGACGGCTCGCACTCCGACGACCAGGCGCGGGGGCCGATCAACTTCACCACCAATCCGGGACTGCTCCGCATCGCGTTCGGGCGGTATCTCCAGTCGCTCGATCCCGATCTGGAGGTCAACGAGGGGCTGCTCCAGAACCTCGACGAGTGGATCGCCCGCGAGGGCAGCATCCTCAAGCCGCGCTTCCCGGCGCCGCTCGGCATGCGCGCCAACACCCGCTTCCGGGTGATGTCGTGCATCTTCGGCACGCTGGCCCAGGCCAACGGCGGGCGGGTGCCCGCGGGCTCGCCGGTCTACGTGCTGTACTACTTCCGGTCCTGGGACGCCGCGCGGCAGCGGCCGATCCTCTGCATCGAGGGGCTCGGGGTCGGGCTAGGGGCGCGGCCGTTCGCGGACGGCGTGGACGTCATCTATTACATCGCCCAGGAGAACTATCCGGTGGAGTACGTGGAGCGCGACTTCCCGCTCCGGGTGGAGCGCTACGCGGTGCGCCCGGACTCGGGCGGGCCGGGCGTCCAGCGCGGCGGCACCGGGGTGGTGCGCGACGTGCGGGTGCTCGCCGAGCGCGCGGAGCTTGCCACGCGCATGGAGAACACGGTGGTCGCGCCCTACGGGGTGGCGGGCGGCGGCGCGGGCCGGACCGGGCGCATCACGCTCAACCCGGGCACGCCGGAGGAGCGGGTGCTGCCCGCGCTGGGCGACGCGATCGTGCTCAAGCGCGGCGATCTGCTGCGCCTCGAGACGTGCGGCGGCGGCGGCTGGGGCGACCCGCTCGCCCGCGAGCCGGAGCGGGTGCGCCAGGACGTGGCGCGCGGCTTCATCACCCCGCGGGGCGCGCTCGAGGACTACGGCGTGGTGGTGGACGCGGCCACCCTCGAGGTGGACAAGACCGCCACCCAGGAGGAGCGCGCCCGCCGGGCGCACGACCTGCCGCTGATCGATCGCGGGCCCGGCTTCGCCCAGGCGGAGGAGCGCTGGCGCGCGTTCCGGAGCACGGAGGCGTCATCATGAAGAGCGTCGAGATCGATCGGACGAAGCGGCTCATCGAGCAGCCGGGGACCGGACACAACCGGTGGCATCCCGACATCCCGCCCATCCTCGAGGTGGCCGAGGGCGAGGAGGTCGTGCTCGAGACCCGCGACGGCGTGGACGGTCAGCTCGGGCCCACGACCACCGCCGCCGCCATGGCCACGATGGACGCGGGTGCCATTCATCCGATCACCGGGCCGGTGCTGGTCAAGGGCGCCCGCCCGGGCGATCTGCTCGAGATCGAGTTCGTGGACATCCTGCCCCAGCCGCACGCCTTCACCGGCATCTTCCCCGGGCTCGGCTTCCTGCGGGACCTCTACGCGGTGCCGTATCTCGTGCACTGGAGCATCGCCGACGGCTGGGCCACCTCGAGGGAGCTGCCCGGCGTGCGTATCCCCGGGGCGTCCTTCATGGGCGTGATCGGGGTGGCGCCGTCGCACGCGCAGGTCACCGCGTGGGCCAGGCGCGAGCAGGATCTGCTGAGCCGCGGCGGCCTCGTCATGACGCCCGACGGGGCGGGGGCGGTGCCCGGCAAGGGCGCGGCGGCGACCCAGGGCCTGCGCACGATCCCGCCGCGCGAGAACGGCGGGAACATGGACGTCAAGCAGATCACCAAGGGCGCGACGCTCCAGCTCCCGGTCGCGGTGGAGGGCGCGCTGTTCTCGGTGGGCGACGGCCACTTCGCCCAGGGCGACGGCGAGGTGTGCGTGACCGCGGTCGAGATGGGCGCCGCCGCGGTGGTCAAGTTCAAGGTGATCCGAGGCGCGGGCAAGACGCTGGCCCGCGGCCCGCGCTTCCGCCACCGCGACTACTTCGCCTCGCCGGAGTGGGCGGCCCCGAAGCGCTTCCTGGCCGCCACCGGCATGCCGATCCGCGACGACGGGGTGAACGAGGGCGAGAACCTCACGCTGGCCTGCCGCAACGCCCTGCTCAACATGATCGACCTGCTGCAGGAGCGCGGGTTCACGCGCGAGCAGGCCTACGTGATCTCGAGCGTCGCGGTGGATCTGCGGGTGAGCAACGTGGTGGACGTGCCGAACTACGTGGTCTCCGCTCTGATCCCGGAGGGCATCTTCGAGCGCTGACGCCGGCTGCTGAAAAGCCGGCGAGGTTGAGCCGTTCGCTAGGCGGCGGAGCCGAGGGAGCCGCGCAGGCGCGGGTCGAGCCAGTCGCGCAGGTGATCGCCCAGCAGGTTCACCGCCAGCACCGTGACGAAGATCGCGAGGCCGGGGAAGGCGGTGAGCCACCACGCGGTGCTGAGGTAGAGGCGCCCCCCGTTGAGCATCCGGCCCCAGGTCACCACACTGGGCTCGACGCCCAGGCCGAGGAACGACAGGGTCGCCTCCAGCACGATCATGTTGGCGACCGCGAAGACCGCCACCACGATCACCGGCGAGAACACGTTGGGCAGCACGTGCCGGAGCACGATCCGGGCGTCGCCCGCGCCGTTGGCCCGCGCGGCCTGCACGAAGTCGCGGGTCTTGACGGCCATGGTCTGGCCGCGGACGAGGCGCGCGTAGAGGGTCCAGCCGGTCACGCTGAGCGTGATGATGACGTTGGGCAGCCCGGGGCCGAGCACCGCGACCACCGCGATCGCGAGCAGGATGGTGGGGATCGCGAGCTGGATGTCGGTGACGTGCATGAGCACGTCGTCGGTGCGCCGGCCTGCGTAGCCCGCGACGAGCCCCACGAGCACGCCGAGCGGGCACGACACGCCCACCGCGATGACGCCGATCAGGAGCGAGATCCGGGCCCCGTGGATCAGGCGGCTCAGGATGTCGCGCCCGACCTCGTCGGTGCCGAGCACGTGCCCGGGGATGCCCGGCGGCTGCAGCCGCTTCAGGATGTCCTGCTCGTTGGGCCCGTAGGGCGACAGGCGCTCCGCGAAGACGGCGGCGAGCAGGATGAGCCCGAGCGCGGCCGCGGAGAGCCAGAACACCGGATCGCGGCGCATCAGGCGGCCTCGGTGCGGATGCGGGGATCGAGCGTCGCGTAGGCCAGGTCCACCAGCAGATTCACGGTGACGAAGATCAGCGAGACCACCAGCACCACGCCCTGGACCACCGGGAAGTCGCGGTTGAAGATCGCCTCCACCACCAGGCGCCCGATGCCGGGCCAGGCGAAGATGGTCTCGGTCACCACCGCGCCGCCCAGGAGCTGCGCGAATTGCAGGCCGAGCAGCGTCACGATCGGGATCGCCGCGTTCTTGAGCGCGTGCGCCGCGAGCACCCGCGGCTCGGCCACGCCCTTGGCCCGCGCGGTCCGCACGTAGTCCTGGCCGAGGACCTCCAGCATGCTCGAGCGGACCAGCCGGGCCAGGCGCCCGAGGATCACGGTGGAGAGGCTCACCGCGGGCAGCACGAGATGGGCGAGGGAGCCGCGCCCGAAGACGGGGAGCCAGCGGAGATAGACGCCGAAGAGGGTGATGAGCAGCAGCGCGAGCCAGAAGATGGGCACCGCCTGGCCGGCGACCGCGCCGACCATCGCCACGCGATCGATCAGCGAGCCGCGGCGGACCGCGGAGACGATGCCCGCGGGCACCGCCACCGCCACCGCGATCAGCAGCGCGGCCAGGGTCAGCTCGAGGGTGGCGGGCAGGCGCTCCCGGATCAGGGTGGCGACGGGGCGGTTGCTGCGCAGCGAGACGCCGAGATCGCCCCGCGCGGCGTGGGTCACGTAGCGGCCGAACTGCTCGTGGAGCGGGCGGTCGAAGCCGAGCGCGTGCCGCGTGGCGGCGACCACGTCGGGCGGCGCGTCGCTCGACACCATGAGCAGCACCGGATCGCCCGAGAGGTGGACGAGCCCGAAGACCACGAGCGACACCCCGATCGCCACGATGACCGCGTGGCCGAGCCGGCGGAGAAGGAACGGAAGCGCTTCAGGCCTCCACGTAGGTGTCGCGCACCCAGAGGAAGTTGTCCGGGCGCATCTTGAAGCCCTTGACCTTCTTCGAGACGCCGAACAGCTCGTCGAGCTGCCAGAGGAAGAGCCACACCGCCTCGTCGTGCAGGCCGGTGAGCGCCTTGGCCCCCAGCTCCTTGCGCTTCTTGGCGTCGAAGGTGCGCTCGTACTCCTCGATGGTCTTGAGCAGGTCGCCCGAGGCGTCGAAGTAGCGGAAGGTCTGGAAGTCCGGCTTGAAGCGCTGCACGGTGTAGGAGGCGTCCCACGTGCCGTTGATGAAGGCGTAGTAGAAGCAGTCCTTGTGCGCGGAGCCGCCCGCGCGCTTGTTGAACTCCGCCCACTCGAGCACCTGCACCTTGGTCTTCACGCCGATCTTGTCCCAGTAGCCCGCGATGACCTGGGCGGTCTCCTCCGCGAGCACCCAGCGGCCGATCGACTGCCAGAGGGTGAGGTCGAAGCCCTGCGGGTAGCCCGCCTCCGCGAGCAGCACCTTGGCGCGGGCCGGATCGTACGGGTAGGGGCCCGGATCCATGGTGTTGGCCACGTTCTTCCCCGTGACCGTGTTGAGGAACTGACCTCGCCCCACGTAGAGGCCCTTGAGGATCGCGGCGCGGTCCACCGCCATGTTCAGCGCCTGCCGCACGCGCCGATCCTTCAGCGGCGCCGACTCGCGCGCGTTGAAGAGGATGCCGTGGGTCAGCGAGCTCAGCTCGGAGTACACGCGGAGGTTCGGGTCGCCCTCCACGGTGGGTGCGAGCGGGAAGGGCAGGTTGAGCATGACGTCGACGTCGCCGCGCTGGAGCGCGGCCAGGCGGGTGGCCGCGTCCGGGATCACCTGCCAGACGATCCGCTGGCTGGGCGGCTTCGCGCCCCAGTAGCCCGGGTTCGCCTCCAGCACCACCCGGTCGCCCACCACGTTCTCCACGAAGCGGAAGGGGCCGGTGCCGATGAAGCGGTCGGTGACGAACTTGTCCCGGAACTCGGCCAGGCCCCGGGCGGGGGCGACGTTCATGGACTCGGCGGCGAGCCGGGCCGGCAGCATCGGGTCCGGCACCTTGGTGACGATCCGCACCGTGTAGGGGTCGACGATGACCACTTCCTGTCCGAACGACGGCGGCATCGTGAGCTTGGCGAGGGTGTTGAGCTTCGAGAGGACGGCGCGCTCGATGGTGAACTTCACCGAGTCCGCGTTGAAGTCCTCGCCGTTGTGGAACTTGACGCCCCGGCGCAGCTTGAGCTCCCACGTGTTCGGGTTGAGGTTCTTCACCGACTCGGCCAGGAGCGGCTTGATCTCCATGGTCTGCGGGTCGCGCGTGAAGAGCGTCTCCCCCATGAGGTTGATGATCGAGCCGCTGAGCACCGAGCGGAACTGGTGGGGGTCGATCGTCTCCGGGGTGGACGGGAAGCCGATGGTGAACGTGGGCTTCCGGCCCTGGGCCGACGCCGCGACCGGCTTCAACGCGGCGAGGGCGGCGGCGGCTCCGGCTTGCTTGAACAGGTCGCGGCGAGTCGGCATCGGGTCGAATCCTCCTGGAGATCGAGAGCTGGCGCGGAGAATTCTAACCTATAATCCTGGCGCCATGGCACGGCTCGACAACAAGGTCGCGGTGGTGACGGGCGCTGCCCACGGCCTGGGCCGCGCGATCGCGGAGCGCCTGGCCGGCGAGGGCGCGCACGTGATCCTGGGCGACGTGGATGGGGCCGGCCTCGAGCGTGTGGTCGCGGCGATCACCCGCGCCGGCAGCCGGGCCGCCGCGGTGGTTGGCGACGTGACCGAGGAGGAGCCGGCCGCGCGGTTGATCGCGACCGCGGTGGAGCGGGGCGGCCAGCTCGACATCCTGGTCAACAACGTGGGCGGCAGCCGCAACGCGCGCATCTGGGAGATGTCGGCGGCGGACTGGGACTTCGTCCTCCGCCTGAACCTCCGCTCCACCTTCCTCTGCACGCGCGCGGCGGTGCCGCACATGATGCGGCGGCGCTACGGCCGCATCGTGTGCCTCTCTTCCGGCGCGCGCGAGGGCACCCCGTGGACCGCCTACTACCAGGGCGGCGCGGCCTACTCGGCGTCCAAGGCGGGCGTGCACGGCTTCATCCGGGACGTGGCGCTCGAGCTGGCCGAGCACGGCATCAACGTCAACGCGGTGGCGCCCGGGCCGATCGACACCGAGCGCGTGGGCCCGGGCCTGCGGCGCCTGAACGAGACCGTCGAGTACAGCCCCGACCGCATGACGCCGCTGCGCCGTCTCGGCCGCCCCGAGGAGGTGGCCGACGCGGTCCTCTTCCTGGCTTCCGACGAGGCCACCTACATCACCGGACACACCCTGGCCGTCACCGGCGGGCGCTGAGGGGAGGCCGCCCTCCAAGGAGGAGCACATGACCAAGGCCGACCTGATGGAGCGGGTGCGCGCGGCGATCGACCGCCGCGGCACCGAGATCATCGCGCTGGGCGAGACGATCCGCCGCCATCCCGAGCTCGGGTTCAAGGAGTTCAAGACGTCCAAGCTCGTCGCGCAGACCTTCGAGCGCATGGGTCTGGCTCCCCGGACCGGGCTGGCCCTGACCGGCGTGCGCGCCGACGCGCCCGGGCGCGCGGGGGACGGCCCCACGCTGGCCCTCTTCGGCGAGCTGGACGGCCTCGTGGTCGCGGGGCACCCGGTGGCCGATCCGGAGACCGGCGCCGCGCACGCCTGCGGCCACAACGCGCAGGTGGCGGGGATGCTGGGCGCGGCCATGGGCCTGCTGGAGGCGGGCGCGTTCGAGCACCTGGCCGGCCGCGTGGCCTTCATCGGGGTGCCCGCCGAGGAGTACGGCGACGTGGAGTGGCGGGTGGCCCAGCGCGACGCGGGCCGGCTCGAGTTCGTGGGCGGCAAGCCCGAGATGCTGCGGCTCGGCCATCTCGACGACGTGGACATGGGGATGATGATCCACGCGACCCCGCGCCGCGAGGAGGGCAAGCTCGCGGTGCCGATGTCCAACAACGGCTGCGTGGTGAAGACGGTGCGCTACGTCGGCCGCGCCTCGCACGCGGGGGGCGCCCCACACCTGGGCGTCAACGCGCTCTACGCGGCCAACATCGCCCTCATGGCGATCAACGCGATCCGGGAGACGTTCCGCGACGAGGACACCATCCGCGTGCACCCGATCATCACCCACGGCGGCTCCCAGGTGAACGTCATCCCGGGTGAAGTTCGGCTCGAGACCTTCGTGCGGGGCAAGTCGCTCGAGGCCATCGCGGACGCGGACCGCAAGGTGGACCGCGCGCTGCGGGCGGGGGCGCTGGCGCTGGGCTGCCGGGTCGAGATCGAGACGCTGCCCGGGTACATGCCGCTCCGCTGCGACCCCCTGATGGTGGAGCGCTTCCGGGCCATCGCGGCCGACCTGGTTGGCGAGGACAACGTCCGCACGATCCGGCACCGCACCGGCTCCACCGACATGGGCGACCTCGGGCAGGTGATGCCGATCATCCATCCCTACGTGGGCGGGGCCAAGGGGACGCCGCACGGCGCCGACTACGAGATCGTGGATCCCGCGCTGACCTACCTCACCAACGCGAAGGCGCTCGCCTCCATGGTGGTGGACCTGCTGGCCGACGGCGCGGCGGTGGGGCGACAGGTCGTCGCCCAGGCCAAGCCCCCGCTCACCCGCGCCGACTACCTCGCCTTCCAGCGCCGCATGAGCCGGCGCGAGAGCTACGACGGGGCGATCTGAGAGGGCGTCGAGAAGGGTCCAGCCGCGAGGCGGCGCCCGAAGGTCGGGCGCGAGGCGTACTTCTGTACGTTGAGCGCCCCGACCGAGGCCGCCAACGAAGCAGCTGGGCCCTTCTCGGCGGCCTCAGCCCCGCGCGACCGTGAAGGCGACGTAGAGCGACTGCGGGCCGCGCTGCAGCAGGACCGTCACGCGGTCGCCGTCCTTCACGTCCTTGGTGACCTTCTCGAAGTCCTGGACGCTCCGCACCTTCTGCCGGTTGACCTCGCGGATGACGTCGCCGCGCTGCAGGCCGGCCTCCGAGGCCGCGCTCTCCTCGTCCACCGAGAAGACGATGACGCCGTCCGGGGTTCTCAGGTTCAGCTGGCGCGCCAGCTCCGGGGTGATCGGGCGCACGTCGAGGCCGAGGAGGCTCTTGCCCTTGCTGGCGGGCTTGAGCGCGACCGTCTCGTCGGGGGTCTCGCCGATCTTGATCTCGAGTGTCTTCTCGGCCTTCTCGCGCCAGACCTTGAGCGGCACCGCGCGGCCGGGCGGAGTCGCGGCCACCGCCTTCTGCAGCTCCTGGGGCGAGTCCACCTTCTTTCGGTCGAACTCGATGATGACGTCGCCGGACGCGATGCCCGCGGCGGCGGCCGGGCTCTGCTGCATCACGTCCGAGATGAGGACGCCGTTCGGCTCCTTGAGCCCGAAGCTCTTGGCGAGCTCGGGGGTGAGCGGCTGGATGGACACTCCGAGCCAGCCGCGCGTGACCTTGCCCTTGGCGGCCAGCTCGGTGTAGATGCGCTTGGCCATGTTGACCGGGATCGAGAAGCCGATGCCCACGTTGCCGCCGGTGCGCGAGAGGATCGCGCTGTTGATGCCGACCACCTCGCCCGACATGTTCACGAGCGGGCCGCCCGAGTTCCCGGGGTTGATGGCCGCGTCGGTCTGCAGGAAGTCGTCGAAGGGACCCTGTCCGATGGAGCGGCCCTTGGCGCTGATGATGCCGGCGGTCACCGTCTTCTGCAGCCCGAACGGCGACCCGATGGCGAGGACCCAGTCGCCGACCTTCACCGAGTCGGAGTCGCCGAGGTTGGCGGCCGGGTAGGGTCCGCCGCCCTGGAGCTTGAGCACCGCCAGGTCGGTCTTCTTGTCCACCCCCGCGAGCTTGGCCTTGTGCTTCTTGCCGTCCGCGGTGGACACCTCGATCTCGGTGGCGCGCTCGACCACGTGGGCGTTGGTGAGCACGATGCCGGAGGGATCCACGATCACGCCGGAGCCCAGGCTGCGCTGCACCTGCTGGCGCTCGGGCGCGTCCCCGAAGAAGCGCTTGAAGAACTCGTCGCCGAAGAACTCCTCCACCGGGGTGCGGCCGCTCACCCGGGTCACCGTGTTGATGTTGACCACCGCCGGCCCCACGCTCTCCGCGACCTGGGCGAAGCTGCCCGAGGGGACCGGGAGGGCGGCGGGGATGATGCGCGGCTGCGTGCCCGAAGGCAAGGTGGTGAACGGAAGCGCGCCCGGGGCGGACGGCTTCACCTGGTCCACCGCGCCCGCGCCCCAGGTGCCGAGGCCCGCGCCGACCACCAGGGTGACCAGCACAATGAACGCCAGCGTGCTGCGCTTGACAGAGATCATCGTGGCACTCCCGCGGGCTCCCCGGCCAGCAACTCCCTGAGCCGGTCGCCCTCCAGCGTCTCTTTCTGTTTGAGCTCGGTCGCGGCCTCCACGAGCACCCGCTTGCGGGTGGTCAGGAGAGCGCGCACCCGATCGTAGATCCGGTCGATGATGGCGCGCGTCTCGCCGTCGATGCGACGTGCGCTCTCCTCGCTGTATTCACGCTCCTGGGGCAGGCCCGAGCCGCGGAGGAACATGGCCTGCTGGCCGCCGCCGAACGTCATGGGGCCGAGCTGCTCGGACATGCCGTACTGCATGACCATCAGGCGGGCCAGCTCGGTGGCGCGCTCCAGGTCGTTGTGGGCCCCGGTGGAGACCTCGCCGTAGATGACCTCCTCGGCCACGCGCCCGCCCAGGAGCACCGCGATCCGATCCTCCAGCTCGCTGCGGGTGAGCAGGTAGCGGTCCTCCAGCGGGAGCTGGTAGGTCGCGCCGAGCGCGGCCACGCCGCGCGGGATGATGGTCACCTTGTGCACCGGGTCGGCCTGGGGCAGGGAGGAGGCGATCAGTGCGTGGCCGATCTCGTGATGCGCGACGATGTCGCGCTCCTTGTCGGAGAGCACCCGGCTCTTCCGCTCGAGCCCGCCGACCACCCGGTCCACCGCCTCCTCGAGATCGGCCATGTCGACCGCTTCCTTGCCCTTGCGCGCGGCGAGCAGCGCGGCCTCGTTGATGAGGTTGGCGAGGTCCGCGCCCGCCATGCCCGGGGTGCGGGCGGCGAGCACGTGCAGATCCACGCTCGGGGCCAGCTTCACGTTGCGGGCGTGCACCAGGAGGATCGCCTCGCGGCCCTTCACGTCCGGCTTGTCCACCACCACCTGGCGGTCGAAGCGGCCGGCCCGCAGGAGGGCCGCGTCCAGCACCTCGGGCCGGTTGGTGGCGGCCATGATGATCACGCCCTTGGACGAGTCGAAGCCGTCCATCTCGGCGAGGAGCTGGTTCAGCGTCTGCTCGCGCTCGTCGTGGCCCGACAGGAACCCGGTGTTGCCCGCGCGGGTCTTGCCGATCGCGTCGAGCTCGTCGATGAAGACGATGCAGGGCGCCTTCTCCTTGGCCTGCTCGAAGAGGTCGCGCACGCGGGAGGCGCCCACCCCGACGAACATCTCGACGAACTCGGAGCCGGAGAGGAAGAAGAACGGCACGTCGGCCTCGCCCGCCACCGCCCGGGCCAGCAGCGTCTTGCCGGTGCCCGGCGGCCCGACGAGGAGCACGCCCTTCGGGATGCGGCCACCGAGGCGCTGGTACTTCCTCGGGTTCTTGAGGAAGTCCACCACCTCGATCAGCTCGGCCTTGGCTTCCTCCACGCCGGCCACGTCCGCGAAGGTGGTCTTGAGCTCCTTCCGATCGTAGATCTTGGCCTTGGAGCGCCCGAAGGACAGGGCCTGGGTGGGCCCGCCGCCCATGCGGCGCATCAGGAAGAGCCACAGCGCGGCCATGATGATGAGCGGGACCACCCACGAGAACAGGTCGCGCCAGAACGTGGACTCGATGCGGCCCGAGAACTCGACCTTGGCGGTCTCGAGCTCGCGGACGACCTGGTAGTCCTCGGTGGCCGGGATCCGGGCGGTGGTGAACGCGGTCGGCCCCTCCTGCGGGCCCAGCAAGGCGCGGAGGCGGTCCCCGGGCCCCGGCGGCGGCATCGGCAGCGAGCCCGGCCTGGCGATGCCCTGGATCTCCCGTTCGCCCAGCGTGACCTTCAATACCTTGCCCTCGCGGACCAGGGCCAGGAACTGGCTCATCGGGATGTCCACGGTCTGGGGTGCCCGCAGCCAGCTCTGCACCGAGAGCACGACCATCAGCGCGATGAACAGATAGATCAGGGAAAACTGGGTCTTCTGGCGATTGGGGAGCTTCATGGTGTGAATTCGATGCTAGCGGAACCCCTGGGGGGTGTCAAACCAGGGGC
>DATFGS010000742.1:0-3129 GCA_035249225.1 Candidatus Methylomirabilota bacterium
CCCGAAGACCAGGAGATAGGCCAGCGAGAGCGTCACGTCGTGAATGGTCGCCACCACCAGCAATGCCACCGCGGCGGATCCCGCGAGCCCGTGGACCACGCCGACCACCAAGGGCCGCACCGCGTGGTAGAGGCCGAGCCGTCCGAAGCGCCGATCCAGCCGGGCCACCGGCGTCTCCTGCTCGCCGTGGTCGTGGTCGACCCGGTCATGCCCGTGCGGGTGGGCGTGGACATAGTCGCCGTGGACGTGGGGATGCCCCCGCGGCCGCAGCACGCCGATCACGGTGGTCCCGCCCAGCAGGATGAGCATGAGGGCCACCGACAGCTCCATGGTGAGCCCGACCCGCGGCGGGATGACCACCTCGAAGAGCACGATGGCGCCGCCCGCGACCAGGATCGTGAAGGTGTGGCCGACGCCCCACAGCGCCCCGATCAGGGCCGCGGTCCCCACGCGGCGCTCGCGGCTGACGATGGTGCTCACCGCGATCACGTGGTCCGGGTCCGTCGCGTGGCGGATGCCGAGGAAGAACCCCAGGGCGGCGATGGGCAGGAGCGTGAACACGGCGCGCCGGGCTAGCCCCGGAGCGCGGGGAACACCCGCTCGGCCAGGAGCTTCATGGTGCGCAGCACCTTCGCCTGCTCCATGCCCGGCCACTGGACGCGGAAGATGAAGCAGTTGGCCCCGAGGCCCGTCGCGTACCGCTTGATCTCGCGCACGGTGTCGTCGGGGTCGCCCACGATGAAGCGGTCGGCCACCAGCTCCTCGAACTCCTGCGCGAAGCTGTCCCCCTCGGGCAGCGCCTTGTCCTGACCCCACGAGGCATAGGCCTTGTACTTGGCCTCGAGGAACGGCTGGCACTCCCGCATGGCGGTGCGGCGGTCGGGGGCCACGTACAGCTCCTTGATGATGGGCAGCTCCGCCGGGAACGCACGGCCGGCCTCGCGGAGCGCCTGGCGGTACACGCCAATCTGGCGCTCGAGCACCGCCAGCTTCGCGTGCGGGTTGATGACCCACGCGTCGCCCAGGCGCGCGGCCCGGACCACCGCGGCGTCGTTGTTCGCCGCGAACCAGACCGGCGGGTGGGGCCGCTGCACCGGGCGCAGCATCATGCGCGCGCGTGTGAGGTGGAAGAAGCGCCCGTGGTGCGTCACCTCGTCGCCCGACCACAGCCGCTTGATGACGTCCAGGCTCTCCACCAGCCGCCCCACCCGCTCCTTGGGCGCGATCCCGAACGCCTCGTTCTCCTCCTCGCGATAGCCGAGCCCCACGCCGAAGATGAAGCGCCCCTCGGTGATGACGTCGAGCGTGGCCACCTGCTCGGCCACGTCCACCGGGTTGAGCAGCGGGAGGAGGATCACGGTGGCGCCGACGCGCATCGTCCCCGCCTCCGCGGCGAGGCGCGCGAGCGCGGGGAGGCTCTGCACCTCCTGGAACGGCGTCGAGAGGAAGTGCTGCCCCATCACGATGAGGTCGAAGCCGGCGTCGCGGGCCGCCCGGACCTGGTCGATGTGCTCGCGGAAGCGATCGACCATGGAGACTCCCGGAGGATGCTGCTTCGAGACGATCAGGCCGAACTTCATGGGTTCTCCCCTTCCCCGGCTACGCCCGGGGCGTGTGCTTCGACAGGAACTCCTCGACGCGGGCCCGGGCGGACGTCAGCGCGTCGCCCGTCTTCCACTCCCGGATCATCTCGGCGCGCGGGAGCAGCCGGGCCAGCTCCTCGGAGATCGGCAGCGGGTGCGCCTCGTCGTTGCCCGCCAGGACGAGGCACGGCGTCGCGCACGTGGACACGAACGCGCGGTCCACGCAGTAGACGAAGCCGGGCGCGTACAGGTTCCGGTAGACCGCGTCCAGCACCGCCGGGGTGGCCTCGGGACGGTCGGTCAGCGTCTCGGCCCACGCATCGAACCGGGCGGAGCGGCCGGCCGGCATGGCACCCACGCGGCCGATGGGCTGGGCCAGCACCGCGGAGGCGACCCGGTCGGGCTGGGCCTTCAGCAGGCTCAGGATGAAGGAGCCGCCGATGCACTGGCCGTAGAGATGGCAGCGGTCGATCCGCAGGTGGTCGAGCAGGGCGATGTGGTCGGCGGTGTACGTGGGCCAGCCGTCCTGCGCGGTGATCGGCGCGCGGGACCGGCCGCCCGCGTTGCGCTGATCCATCGCGATCACCCGGTAGCTCCCCGCGAGCTCGGTCGTCGGATTGATCGGCGCGGCGGGCCGAGCCCAGACCTCGATGGTGGACTGCAGCCCCGCGGGCGCGAAGGTGAGGATCGGGAAGCCCCGGCCGAACTCCTCGTAGTGGATGGTGGCGCCGTCGTGCTGGAAGTCGGGCATGGCCTGTCCTTTCGTGGGGTTACCGGCGGGAGTCTACCACGCGCCCCTGCTATAGTGAGGCCACCACCCCCGGTCATGGCCGCCGCCACGATGACTCCCGACGAGCTCCGATCCTGGAGAAGAGCCGAGCGCGCTCGGCTGATCGGCGAGCGCGAGCGTGTCGACCCCGCGACGCTCGAGGGATGGCGCCGCCGCATCGACGCGCATCTCCAGCGCTCGTTCCCGGGCCTCGCGGCCTCGACGCTCGTGTTCTGCTGGCCGATGCGCGGGGAGTACGACGCGCGGGTGCTGGCGGATGCGCTGCGCGCGCGCGGGGCGGTGACGGCGCTGCCGGTGGTCGTGGCGCCGGGGCAGCCGCTCGCCTTCCGTGAATGGCATCCCGGCGTGGCGCTCGCGTCCGGGCCGCTCGGGATCCCCTACCCGGCCGGCTCCGATCCGGTCGCGCCCTCCGTCGCGCTCATCCCGTTGAACGGCTGGGACGAGGCGGGCCATCGTCTGGGCTACGGCGGCGGCTTCTTCGACCGGACCCTGGCCATCCGGCCCAGGCCCATCGCCCTCGGCGTCGGCTACGAGCTGGGCCGGATGAAGACGATCGAGCCGCAGGCCTGGGACATCCCGATGGACTGGATCGTCACCGAGCGCGGCGTGTACCGGCGCGACCCGGGCGGCCTCGTGTTCCTGGGAGAGGCCGCTCCGGGCGCGCCCGGCGCCCTGGCCTCTCCGGTGTGCTACGCGGACGAGATCGCCCCGGACCACTTCGGCGAGCCGAAGGCCTAGCCCGCTTCTCCGCCGCAC
>DATFGS010000743.1:0-4381 GCA_035249225.1 Candidatus Methylomirabilota bacterium
CGGATGTAGGGCAGCGCCTCGATGAGCAGCTCGGCGCGCTGCACCAGCTCCGGGATCGGCGTCATGCGCTCGTCCACCTTATAAGATGTAGCGGGAGAGGTCCTCGTCCTTCACCACGTCGGCCAGCTGCGCCTGCACGTACTCCGCGTCGATCACGAGCTCCTGCCCCGTCAGGTTCGGGGCGTCGAAGGAGATCTCCTCCAGCAGCCGCTCCATCACCGTGTACAGGCGGCGGGCCCCGATGTTCTCGGCCCGCTGGTTCACCGTGAACGCGATCTCGGCGATGGCCTCCACCGCATCGGTGGTGAAGCGCAGCGCCACCCCTTCCGTCCTCAGCAGCTCAACATATTGCCGGATCAGGGCGTTCTGAGGTTCGCTCAGAATGCGGATAAAATCCGGCCGCGTCAAGGGCTCCAGCTCCACCCGGATCGGGAACCGCCCCTGCAGCTCCGGGATCAGGTCCGCGGGCTTGGCCACGTGGAAGGCTCCGGCCGCGATGAACAGGATGTGGTCGGTCCGGACCATCCCGTACTTCGTGGTCACCGTCGAGCCCTCGACGATCGGCAGGAGGTCGCGCTGGACCCCTTCCCGGGACACGTCGGGCCCCCGGCCCCCCTCCCGGCCCGCGATCTTGTCGAGCTCGTCCAGGAAGATGATCCCGGAGTTCTCGACCCGGCGGACCGCCTGGCCCACCGCCTCGTCCACGTCCACCAGCTTCTGGGCTTCCTCCTGGGCCAGCAGCCGCCGGGCCTCCCCCACCTTGACCCGCCGCCGTCGGGTGCGGCCCGGCATCAGGTGCGAGAGCATGTCTTTCAAGTTGATCCCGATCTCCTCCATGCCCTGCCCCGGGAGGACCTCCAGCATGGGCCCGGCCTGCTGCAGGTCCATCTCGATGGGCCGCTCGTCGAGCTTGCCGGAGCGGAGCTGGCCCCGGAGCTTGTCCCGGGTGGCGTCGCGGGAGGCGTCGGGCGAGACCTCCTCGAGGGTGCCGCTCACGTACGACTCCCCGGGGCGCCGGGGGAGGAGCAGATCCAGGAGCCGCTCCTCGGCCAGTACCTCCGCCCGCTCACGCACCGCGGCGGCCATCTCCGCCTTGACCATGCTCACCCCGAGCTCGGTCAGGTCGCGGATCATGGACTCCACGTCCCGCCCCACGTAGCCGACCTCGGTGTACTTGGAGGCCTCCACCTTGAGGAACGGAGCCTGGGCGAGCTTGGCGAGGCGGCGGGCGATCTCGGTCTTCCCGACCCCGGTGGGCCCGATCATGATGATGTTCTTGGGCGCCACCTCGTCCCGCAGCTCGACGGGCAGGTTCTGGCGCCGCCACCGGTTGCGCAGCGCGATGGCCACCGCACGCTTGGCCTTGCCCTGGCCCACGATGAAGCGGTCCAGCTCGGCGGTGATCTGGGCCGGCGTGAGGCCGGTCATCACATGCGGGTGGCCGGGCTGGTCGGTCACAGGCTCAGCACCGTGATCTGGTCGTTGGTGTAGACGCAGATGCCGGCCGCGATGCGGAGGGACTCCTCCGCGATCTGGGGCGCCTCGAGCGTGGAGTGCGCCCGCAGCGCCCGCGCCGCCGCGAGGGCGTAGGGCCCGCCCGAGCCGATCCCGACCAGGCCGTCGTCGGGCTCGATCACGTCGCCGGTGCCCGAGACGATGAAGCTCGACTCCGCGTCGGCGACCGCGAGCAGCGCCTCGAGCCGCCGGAGCACCCGATCCATGCGCCACTCCTTGGCCAGCTCGACGGCGGCGCGCGGCAGGTTGCCCCGATGCTCCTCGAGCTTCGCCTCGAAGCGCGCGAAGAGCGTGAAGGCGTCGGCGGCCGCCCCCGCGAAGCCGGCGAGGACGCGGTCGTGGTGCATCTTGCGCACCTTGCGCGCGCCCGCCTTCATGATGGTCTGGCCGAAGGTGACCTGCCCGTCGCCCGCCACCGCCACCCGGCCCCGGTGCCGGACGCAGACCACGGTGGTCGCGTGGATCGACGGGGCGGCCGGCGGCGTCATCGCGCGCTCCCGCCGGTCAGGTCGCCCGCGGATGCGCGGCGTCGTACACGCGCATCAGGTGCTCCGGGCTCACGTGGGTGTAGCGCTGCGTGGTGGAGAGGCGACTGTGGCCCAGCAGCTCCTGGATGAGACGGAGGTCCGCGCCCGCTCCCAGCATGTGGGTGGCGAAGCTGTGGCGGAGGGTGTGGGGCGTCACCCGCTGGGCGATGCCGGCGCGGCGCGCGCGGGCCCGCACGATGCGCAGCGCGCTCCGCGTGGTGAGCCGGCCGCCGCGCGCGTTGAGGAAGAGCGGACCGCGCCGCCGGCCGCGGAGGGCCAGGTAGGCCGCGAGGGCCTCGAGCGCCGACTCACCGACCGGAACCACGCGCTCCTTGCTGCCCTTGCCGAGCACGCGGACGGCGCGCCGGCCCTCGTCGAGATCGTCGACGTCGAGGCCGCAGCCCTCGGCCACCCGCAGCCCGCTCGCGTAGAGCAGCTCGAGCAGCGCGCGATCACGCGCGCCCGCCACCGTCGCCTCCGGCTCGGGGCTCA
Organism: Candidatus Methylomirabilota bacterium; assembly: GCA_035249225.1. Taxonomy (GTDB): domain Bacteria; phylum Methylomirabilota; class Methylomirabilia; order Rokubacteriales; family CSP1-6; genus CAMLFJ01. Next base: position 2,535 of record DATFGS010000743.1, read on the forward strand.
AGAGCTCGGCGGTCTCGTCCACCGGCAGGAACGACGGCAGCCGGCGTCCCAGGCGCGGGCCGCGCACCTGGCGCGCGGGATTCCCCTCGAGGGCGCCGCGGCGGGCGAGGAACCGAAAGCAGCTTCGCACCGCGGCGAGCTTGCGCGAGATCGTGGTCTTGGCCAGCTTCCGCTTGTGCAGCCACGCCAGGTACGCCCGGACCACGCGCGTATCCGCGTCCGCCCAGCCCGCGATCTTCTCGGCGGCCAGGAAGCCGGAGAACTCGGTCAGGTCGGCGGTATAGCTCCGCAGGGTGTGGGGCGACGCGCCGCGCTCGACGTTCTGGTATTCGAGAAAGGCCCCGACCGCCGCGTCCATCGTGGATGAACCGGAGGGCTCCTCAGGCGACCGTGGGAACCAGTTCCTGCCGGTAGCCGCACTCCTCCCGGAAGCACTGCCGCGTGACCTTGCCGCCCTTCGCGTAGCGCTCGGTCAGGAACGGGGCCGCGCACTTCGGGCACGGCTCCGCCACCGGGCGCGTCCACAGGGCGAACGTGCACGTGGGGTAGTTCGTGCACGCGTAGAAGGTCTTGCCCTTGCGGGTGCGCTTCTCCAGGAGCTGGCCGCCGCAGTCCGGCAGCGGGCACGTGATCCCAAGCGTGATCGGCTTGGTGGTCTTGCAGTCCGGGTAGCCCGAGCACGCGATGAACTTCCCGAAGCGGCCGTGCTTGATCACCATCGGCTTGGCGCACGTCGGGCAGATCTCGTCGGTCGGCTCGTCCGCGGGCCGCTCGCGCCCGCCGCTCATGTCCTTGGTGAACTTGCAGTCGGGATAGGCGGAGCAGGCCAGGAACTTGCCAAAGCGCCCCCACTTCTCGAGCAGCGGCTTGCCGCACTCGGGGCACTCCTGCCCGGCGTCCACTCCGACCTTGACGTTGTCCATCTTCTTGCCGGCCGCCTTCAGGTCGCGCGAGAACTGCTTGTAGAAGGTCTCGACCGTCTTCACCCAGTCCGCGTCGCCTTCCTCGATCTTGTCGAGCGACTCCTCGAGCCCGGCGGTGAACTCGACGTCCATGACCTCCGGGAAGTGCGGCACCAGCATGTCGGTGACCTGCATGCCGAGGTCGGTCGGGAACAGGGTGCCGCGCTCGCGCCGCACGTAGCCGCGCTCCTGGATGGTGCCGAGGATCTGCGCGTAGGTGGACGGCCGCCCGATCCCCCGGTCCTCCAGCAGCTTGACCAGCGAGGCCTCGGTGAAGCGCGGCGGCGGCTGGGTGAAGTGCTGCCTGGGGTCGAGCGCGAGCAGCTTGAGGGTCTCGCCCACGGTCAGCGGCGGCATCACCGCCTCCGCCTCGTCCTCCGGCGTCTCGTCGGTGGCCTCGCGCGACTCGACGTACACCGCGGTGAAGCCGGGGAACTTCAGGGTCGAGCCCTGGGCCCGGAACAGCGCGTCCGCCGCGGTGATGTCCGCGGCCACCGTGTCGTACACCGCGGGCAGCATCTGGCTCGCGAGGAACCGCTCCCAGATCAGCCGGTAGAGCGCGAGCTGGTCCTTGGAAAGGAAGCGGGCCACCACCTTGGGCTCGCGCGCCACCGAGCTCGGGCGCACCGCCTCGTGCGCTTCCTGCGCGCTCTTCTTGGCCTTGTAGGTGGGCGGGGCGTCCGGCAGGTACTCGCGCCCCAGGCGCCCGGTCACCCACTCGCGCGCCTCCTCCTGCGCCTCCGCGGCGACCCGCACCGCGTCGGTACGCATGTAGGTGATGAGGCCGACCGCGCCCTCCTCGCCGAGCTCGACGCCCTCGTAGAGCTGCTGGGCCAGCATCATCGTCTTCTTGGCGGTGAAGTGCAGCTTGCGGCTCGCGTCCTG
>DATFGS010000744.1:0-1175 GCA_035249225.1 Candidatus Methylomirabilota bacterium
TCCCGTCGCCCCGGCTCCGGTGACGCCGCCCACCGCCGCGCCGGCCCCCGCGCCCGCGCCGCCGGCGCCGCCCAAGGAGTACCGGAGCAATGCCGCGCTCAAGCAGATCTTCTTCGCATTCGACAAGGCCGACCTGCGGCCCGATGACACCCAGACCCTCGCGGCCAGCGCCGCCTACCTCAAGGCCAACCCCAGCCAGCTCGTGCTGATCGAAGGTCACTGCGACGAGCGGGGCACCGCCGAGTACAACCTGGCCCTGGGCGAGCGGCGGGCCAAGGCCGCGATGAACTACCTGGTGGCCAACGGGGTCGAGGCCTCGCGGATCACCACGATCTCCTACGGCAAGGAGCGGCCGGGCTGCACCGAGAAGAACGAGGCGTGCTGGTCGAAGAACCGGAACGATACGTTCCTGACCAAGGATCGCTGAGCCACGCGCGGTGCACCGATTGACAGACTCTCACGGCCCGCAGTCATGACCGGGAGGCATCCATGCCCGCCCAAGATCTGATCATCGATCTCGCGATCCGCTACGGGTTCCAGGTCCTGGGCGCCTTCGTCATCCTCGGCGTCGGCCTCGCGGCCGCGTGGTGGGTGGGCAACATGGTGGAGCGGCCGCTCACCCGCCTGGCCCTCGAGCCGCCGATGCGGCGGCTGATGGTGCGGGTCGTGAGAGTGGTGGTCCTGCTGTTCGCGCTCGTGATCGCGCTCGACAAGTTCGGCTTCCAGATCGCCCCGCTGGTGGCGGGCATCGGCGTGGCGGGCCTCGGCATCGGCATCGCGCTGCAGGGCGTGCTGAGCAACGTCATCGCGGGGCTCACCATCATCTTCACCAAGCCGTTCCGGGTGGGCGAGCACGTCGAGGTGGTCGGCATGAAGGGCGACGTGCACACGATCGAGCTGTTCTCGACCACCCTGCTCCATCCCGATCGCTCCCGCATCATCATTCCAAACCGCAAGATCGTGGGGGAGATCCTCCACAACTTCGGCAATACCCGCCAGATCCACCTGGCGGTGATGGTGCCGCACGGCTCGGACCTGGGGGCGGTCCTCGCCATCGTGCGGGAGGTGGTCGTCGCCAATTCCCGGGTGCTGACCGATCCGGCTCCGGTGGTCGGGGTGGCCCAGCTCGAGCTGGCCGGCGTCCGGATCGGGGTGAACCCCTGGGTGCGGGTGCC
>DATFGS010000745.1:0-1264 GCA_035249225.1 Candidatus Methylomirabilota bacterium
GGACGCTCATGAGCCGATCACCTCGTCGGTCCGCTTCACCTCGGCGAGGAAGCCGTTGAGGCTGCCCAGGTGGGTGCGGTGAACCTGGTCGTGGGGGATGACCGCGCCGTCGGGGCCCTTGACGTCCATGGCCGCGGTGGCGTCGGAGAGCAGCGTCACCTTGAAGCCGCGGTGCGCCGCTTCTCGGGTGGTGGTGTCGCAGCACATCTGGGTCATGAAGCCGGAGACGATCACCCGCTCGACCCCGAGATCCCGCAGCGCCGACTCGAGCGGGGTGTTCGTGAACGAGCCCGGCAGGTGCTTGGTTATCACCGGCTCGCCCGCCGCGGGCGTCACCGCCTCGTGGATCGCCAGCGCGGGGCTGCCCGGCACGAAGGTAGCGGCGCCGGGCCGCCGGCTCTCGTGCACGATGTGGAAGACCGGCATCCGCTGCGCGCGCGCCCACCGCAGGATCTCCGCGATGCGCGCGACCGCCTTGGGCCCGTCCGGCAGCACCACCTTGCCGATCGGGGCGAAGTACTCCTGCTGGGCGTCGATGATGATGAGCGCGGTGCGGTCCATCGCGGGGCCCCGTTGGCTCAGCGGGTGAGGGTGGCGGGCTGGCCGCCGACCTGGACCTTCGAGTCCGCGAGCCGGCCCCGGATCCAGTTGTCCCACGCGAGCGTGCGCTTCTGCTCCAGCACCTGCTTCTCCAGCTCCGGGCGCTCCTTCTCGAAGCCGTCGGCCGGGGCCGCCATGCGCTCCAGCGTCTTGACCACGTAGACGCCACCGTCGGCGCGCACCGGCTCCGCGACCTGGCCCGCGGGCGTCTGCAGCGCGGCCACGAGCACGCCGCCGGGCAGGCTGCCCCGCTCCTTCGGCGGCTCCGCGCGCGAGAACAGCGGGATGCTCCCGGTGCTGAAGCCGTCGGCCTTGGCCGCCGCCGCGAAATCGCCGCCCTTGGCCAGCGTGGCCACGAGGGCCTTGGCCTTGTCGGTGACCTGCTGCTCGGCCCGCTCGCGCTTGATGGCCTCGACCACCCGATCGCGGATCTCGGCCACCGGAGGCACCCCGGCCGGGACGTGCGCCACGATCTTCACGATCACGAAGCCGCCCGCGGTCTTGATCGGCGTGGAGACCCCGCCCACCGCGAGCCCGAAGAGCGTCTCGTCGAGCTGCGGATCGCGGCCCGCCTCGCCGAGCGCGTCGCCGCGGCCGAAGGCGGCCTCCTGGGCCTCGAGCCCGAGGCGCTTGGCCTCCACGGGGAAGTCCTTGGCGGAGAGCA
>DATFGS010000746.1:0-3857 GCA_035249225.1 Candidatus Methylomirabilota bacterium
GAGCAGATCGAGAACGCCTTCCGCATCCTCTCCTCCGATCCCAGCGTGAAGGCGGTCTTCATCAACGTCTTCGGCGGAATCCTGAGAGTCGACCGGCTCGCCGAGGGCATCATCGCGGCGGTGCGGAAGCTCGGGCTCACGCTGCCGGTCGTGCTGCGGGCCGAGGGCACCAACGTGGAGCAGGGCAAGAAGATGCTGGCCGAGTCGGGCCTGGCCCTCGTGATGGTCGACGACATGGGCGAGGGGGCGAAGAAGGTCGTCGCGCTCGCGCGAGGCGCGCGCGCGTGAGCATCCTGGTCGACAAGAACACGCGCGTGCTCGTGCAGGGCATCACCGGCAAGGAGGGCGCCTTCCACGCCGCCCGGTGCAAGGAGTACGGCACCCACGTGGTGGGCGGGGTGACGCCGGGCAAGGGCGGAACGACCCACGAGGGCTTCGCGGTCTGGAACACGGTGGAGGAGGCGGTGACGGCGACCGGCGCCGACTGCGCGCTGATCTTCGTGCCGCCGCCCGCCGCAGCCGACGCGATCATGGAAGCGGCCGACGCGGGCCTGCCGCTGGTGGTCTGCATCACCGAGGGCGTGCCCGTCGCGGACATGGTGCGGGTGAAGGCGTTCCTCGGCCGCACCTCGAGCCGCCTGATCGGCCCCAACTGCCCGGGGCTGATCACACCGGGCCAGGCCAAGATCGGGATCATGCCGGGCCACATTCACAAGGTCGGCAACGTGGGCGTGGTCTCGCGCAGCGGCACCCTGACCTACGAGGTCGTCCACCAGCTCACCCAGCGCGGGCTCGGCCAGTCCTCCTGCGTGGGCATCGGCGGCGACCCGGTCAACGGCACCAGCTTCATCGACGTGCTCCGGCTCTTCCAGGCCGATCCCGACACGACCTCGATCATGATGATCGGCGAGATCGGCGGCACCGCCGAGGAAGAGGCCGCCGCGTTCATCAAGATCCACGTCACCAAGCCGGTGGTCGGCTTCATCTGCGGGCAGACCGCGCCGCCCGGCCGCCGCATGGGCCACGCCGGCGCGATCATTGCCGGCGGCAAGGGCACCGCCGCCGAGAAGATGGCGGCGATGGAAGCCGCCGGCATCATCACCGTCAAGAGCCCCGCCGACATGGGCGCCACCGTGGCGCGTGTGGTGGGCAAGAAAGGGTAAGGGCCCCTCCGCGATGGCCGTCCAGCGCACGCTCACCATCATCAAGCCGGACGCCGTCGCCAAGGGTGTCTCGGGGCAGATCCTCGCCCGCTTCGAGCAGGCGGGCCTCAAGGTGCTCGCGGCGAAGTTGATCCACCTGAGCCAGGCCCAGGCCGGCGGCTTCTACGTCGTGCACAAGGAGCGGCCGTTCTACGCCAGCCTCTGCGCGTTCATGACCCAGGGCCCGTGCATGCCGATCGTGCTCGAGGGCGAGAACGCGATCGCCCGCCTCCGCGAGCTGATGGGCGCGACCGACCCGGCGAAGGCCGCTGCGGGGACGATCCGCAAGGACTTCGCGTCGTCGATCGAGGCGAACGCGGTCCACGGCTCGGACTCGCCCGAGTCGGCCGCCTTCGAGATCCCCTACTTCTTCGGCGCGCTCGAGATCTTCCCCCGGTAGCGCGGGCGGCCGCGTGCACTTCCCGGCCCGCCTCGGGCGACGGCAGCGCCTCCTCGCCGGGGTGGTCGGCATCGGGCTCGGGTTCGGCGGGCCCTTCCTCCTGTCGGTCGCGCTCGTCGCCAGCTCCGGCGATCCGAGCCTGCTGATCCTGCCGCTGCCGTTCCTGGGCGCGCTCTGGATGATCCAGGGCCTCGCGACGACCGGCTACACCCTCGAGGAGGGCGGCGTGCGTCTCGAGCGGCGCTGGGCGCGCAAGCTCATCCCCTACGAGCACATCACCGGGTGCGATCGCGAGCGGCGCCCGATCGGCGGCCTGCTCGCGGCCGGCGTCAACGGCCTCTTCGGCTCCCACGGGCCGCGCTGGAACCCGCGCACCGGCTGGCACCACCTCGCGATCACCAACACCGACGACCTGGTGTTCCTCCGCACCCGCGGCGGGCTCGTCGTGCTCTCGCCGAGCCGCCCCGACGAGTTCGTCACCGCGCTCCACGCCGAGCTCCCCACCGGACCCGCGCCATGGCCGACCCGATCGTCGTGACCGCGGACGTCCGCGTGCCGGCCTCCGCGCTGCACGTGCACGCGGCGCGGGCCTCGGGGCCGGGCGGCCAGAACGTCAACAAGGTCTCGACCAAGATCGACCTGCGCGTGGACCTGCCCGCGATCGAGGGCCTGCCGGACGACGCGCGGGCGCGCCTCCACCGCCTCGCCCAGAACCGGCTCGACGCGGAGGGGCGCCTGGTGGTCATCAGCCAGGCGACGCGCAACCAGGCGCGCAACCTGGAGGACGCGCGGGCCCGGGTGGCCGATCTGATCCGCGCCGCCCTGGTGGTGCCGCGGCGGCGCGTGAAGACGCGGCCTTCGGCGGGCGCGAAGGTCCGGCGTCTGGCCGGCAAGAAGCGCCGGGCCGACGTCAAGCGCTGGCGGGCGCGGCCCGACGCGGCCGACTGACCGCGCGCGGCGCTAGTGAATGCCGCCCGCCACCGCCAGGCTCACCACCAGCATCGCGAGCACGATGGCGGCGATCGCGGCGTAGCGCCGGTCGCCCGCGCGCAGGAAGCCCGCGACCGCCAGCGCGACCGCGACGATCGGCGTGGCCATGAGTGCGACGAGGCCCAGCGCGGTCACCGCGAGGGGATCCATGGGCCGCCGGCGGAGTCCGTCGAGCACCTGGCGCACGGAGGTGAACACGCCCGGCGGCGCGTCGCCCGGGGGCCGGGTGAGGTGGACCACGTGATGGTAAAAGCCTCCGTGGACCGCGTAGACCGCGCCCCCGGCCAGGATCAGCGCGAGGCCGATGAGCCCGCCCGCCAGGAGCGTGCGCGCCACGAGGGACTCGACGGCTGGTGCGGGTCCGGGTCGCGCCGCGCTCATAGCAGGTGGATGCCCAGGCCGCGCAGGATCATCGAGATCGCCAGGTACACCACGATGGGCAGGAACAGCTTGCGCACGGTGGTGTTGCGCATCCGCGCCATCAGCGTCGTCCCCAGATAGGCCCCGGCCAGCACGCCGATCGCCACCGGCGCGACGATCAGCACGTTGATGTCGCCCCGGCTGAAGTAGATGCCGGCGCTGGCCGAGGCGGTGAGGCCGATCATGAAGTTGCTGGTGGCGGTGGAGACCTTCATCGGCAGCCGCATGAGATAGTCCATGGCGAGCACCTTGAACGCCCCGCTGCCGATCCCCAGCATGCCCGAGAGGAGGCCCGCCCCGAACATCGCCGCGAACCCCGGGGCCACCCGCTGCGCTCGATAGGCCACCTCACGCTGCAGCCGCAGGTCGTGGTAGCGGCCGCCCAGGTCGAAGCGGATCGCGTGGCGATCTTCGCCGAGGTGCTCCGGCAGCTCGTCGTGGAGCTGCCGGATGGTTGTGAACGCGGAGTAGGAGAGCGCGAGGCCCAGGATCAGCTCGAGGGCGCGGACGGGCACCACCCCGGCCAGGAGCGCCCCCACCAGCGCACCGCTGATGGTGGCCATGACCAGGAAGAGGCCGACCCGCAGGTTGCTGAGCCCGGTGCGCAGGTACGAGGCGGCCGCGCCGCTCGAGGTGGCGATCACCGAGATGATGCTGGCGCCCATCGCGTAGTGGATGTCCACCCCGTAGAAGATCGTGAGGATCGGGATCAGGAGGATCCCGCCGCCCAGGCCCAGGATGGAGCCGACCGCGCCCGCCCCGACCGACGTGAAGAGGACCGCGAGCGAGAAGACGGTGAGGCTCACGGCCGGGCCGGGGACTGCTTGAAGACGCGGAAGAGGTAG
>DATFGS010000747.1:0-5261 GCA_035249225.1 Candidatus Methylomirabilota bacterium
TTCTACTGGCGGGACGTGCTGCACGGCGACCCGCGGCTGGTCGGCACGCTGCTCGCGGTCTTCCTGGGCGCCGGCGCGATCGGCACGCTCGCGGCCGGGCCGGTCGCGGACCGGGTCGGCGTGCGGCGCTACGTGGTCAGCGTGTTCCTGCTCGCCACCCCGCTCGCGGTCGGGTTCCTGTTCGTGAGCAGCGCCGCGCTCGTGTTCGTGCTCCTGGCCCTGCTGGGCTTCGTGCTCGTCTCCACCTTCACGGTGTCGGTGGTGCTCGGCCAGGCCTACCTGCCCCGGAATCCGGGCATGGCCTCCGGGCTCATCGTGGGCTTCGCGATCGGCGCGGGCGGCGTCGGGGCGAGCGCGCTCGGCTGGGTGGCCGATCACTGGGGGCTGATGGCCGCCCTCGGCATCTCCGCGGTCATGCCCCTGGCCGGCTTCCTGGTCGCCCTGTTCCTTCCGGACCCCAAGACCGGTGGCCTCGGATAAGTTCCAGGACGGCGAGCAGGTCCTGCTGATCGACCAGCGCGGTCGGCGGCATCTGCTGCTGCTGCGCAAGGGCGACACCTACCACTCCGACCGGGGCTGGGTGACGCACGACGCCATCATCGGGCACCCGGACGGCTCCTGGGTGCGCACCTCCAAGGGCACGCGGTATCTCGCGCTGCGCCCCACGCTCGCCGAGTACGTGCTCGACATGCCGCGCGGGGCCCAGGTGATCTACCCGAAGGACCTCGCGATGGTCATGTTCTGGGCCGACATCTTCCCGGGCGCTCGCGTGCTCGAGGCGGGCATGGGCTCGGGCGCGCTCACCCTCGCGCTGCTGCGCGCGGTGGGGCCCGAGGGGCGCGTGGTGAGCTACGAGCAGCGCGAGGACTTCTGCCGCCGCGCGCTCGCCAACATCCACCTCCGGATGGGCGAAGTGAGCAACCTGAACGTGCGCATCCGTCCGGTGGAGGACGGGCTCCCCGAGGAGGAGCCGGTGGATCGCGCGGTCTTCGACCTGCCCGAGCCCTGGCGCCTCGTGGACCTGGTCGCGACCGTGCTCCGGCCGGGGGGGATCTTCCTCTCGTACCTGCCGACGATCATCCAGTCGCACACGCTCACCGAGACGCTCCGGCGCCACCGGGGTTACGCGCTCGTCGAGACGTTCGAGACGCTGCTGCGCCCGTGGAACATCGACGGCACGTCGGTGCGGCCGTTCCACCGGATGGTCGCGCACACCGGGTTCCTCACGGTGGCCCGCCGGGTGGTGCCGGAAGAGGGCGTCACCCTGCCGCGGGTGGCGGACCCGGAGAGCGACTGACCCGTGCTCGAGCGCTGGTTCGAGCTGAGCCGGCGGCGCGCCACCGTGGGCGGCGAGGTGCGGGGCGGCCTCACCACGTTCATGGTGATGGCCTACATCATCTTCGTGAATCCCGCGATCCTCTCGTTCGCGGGCATCCCGCCGCTCGCGGGCCAGGGCCCGTCGTTCCCGGCCACCCAGGCGGTCACCTGCCTAGTGGCGGGAGCGATGACCATCGCGATGGGGCTCGCCACCAACTACCCGCTCGCGATCGCCTCGGGCATGGGGATCAACGCGGTCGTCGCCTTCCAGCTCGTGGCCGCGCTCAAGCTGCCGTGGACCGCCGCGATGGGGGTCGTGCTGCTGGAAGGGCTCGCGATCACGGTGCTGGTGCTCACCGGCTTCCGCGAGGCGATCATGCACGCGATCCCGGTGACGCTGAAGCGCGCCATCGGCGTGGGCATCGGCCTGTTCATCCTCTTCATCGGCCTGGGCGCGGCGGGCATCGTCAAGCCGGGCCCGCCGGGCGTGCCGGTCACCCTCGGCGACCTGACCGCCGCGCCGGTGGCGGTGGCGCTCTTCGGGCTGCTGCTGACCGTGTGGCTGACGGCCCGACGGTTCACCGGCGCGCTCCTGGTCGGCATCGTGGTCACGACCGCGGTCGCGGTCGCGGTCAACACGAGCACCGGTGGCCGCGCGTTTCCGCTGCCCGGGCAGGCGGTGTGGCCGGCCGCGCTGGTGGCGTCGCCCGACTTCTCGAGCCTGGGCGCCGGCCTCGACTTCTCGGTCTTCGTCCGGCTCGGGCTCGTCACCGCGCTCGTCACGATCTTCTCGCTGATGCTCTCGGACTTCTTCGACACCATGGGCACCGTGATCGGGGTCGGCGGCGAGGCGGGCTGGCTCACGCCCGACGGCCGCCTGCCGCGGCTCAATCGCGTCCTGCTGGTGGACTCGCTCGCCGCGGTGGCGGGCGGTGGCGCGGGCGCCTCCTCCGCCACCACCTACATCGAGTCGGCCGCCGGCGTCGCGGCGGGCGCCCGCACCGGGCTCGCCTCGGTGGTGACCGGCGCCTGCTTCCTGCTCGCGCTGTTCTTTGCGCCGCTGGCCGGCGTGGTGCCGGCGCAGGCGACCGCCCCCGCCCTCATCGTGGTCGGCTACCTCATGAGCCGCGTGGTGCGCGAGATCCCGTTCGACGACTTCGAGGAGGGCTTCCCGGCGCTGCTGACCCTGACCATGATGGCGTTCACCTACTCGATCACCAACGGGATCGGGGCCGGCTTCGTCAGCTACTGCTTCATCAAGCTCGTCCGTGGCCGGGGGCGCGAGGTGGCGCCGATGATGTATGCGGCCGCGCTCGCCTTCGTGATCTACTTCGCCCTCCCCCTGATCCAGCGCTGGCTCCACGGCTGAGGCCGGCCGGCCAGGGCGCGCGTCGGGCTGTGGTAGGCTAAGGCCTTGACCCCGTTCACCAAAGGGTCTCCCAGGAGGTCGTGGCAGTGATCAGCGTGATGCGGGAGTACGCCAGGAGCCTGAAGATCGTGCTCCTGATCGTCGTCGTGGTCTTCATCCTGACCTCGGGCGTGCTGTTCTACTGGGGCAGCGGCCCCTCCGGCGGGGCCCGGGCCAACACGGTGGCGGTGGTCAACGGGGAGGAGATCCCGTTCGAGCGGTTCCGGCGCGCCCAGTCCAACATGATCGCGGCCTACGAGCGGATGTCCCGCCAGCGCCTCACCCCCGAGCTCGCGGAGCGGCTCGGCCTCTCGCAGCAGGTGGTCAACGAGCTCGTCACCGAGGCGGTGGTGATCCAGGGCGCGGGCAAGGAAGGTGTGCTCGTGAGCGACGACGAGCTCCGCACCACCATCCAGCAGATCCGCGAGTTCCAGGAGGCCGGGCGCTTCTCGCGCGACGAGTACCTCAAGGTGCTGAAGCAGATCCGGCTCGATCCGGGCGAGTTCGAGTCCGAGGTCCGCCGCCAGCTCGTGCGCCGCAAGATGGAGACTCTGATCAAGCAGGGCGTGAAGGTCTCCGACGAGGAGGTCCAGCAGGCCTACCGCCAGCGGAACGAGCGGGTGCGCGCCGCGTGGGCCTACGCGGACGTGAAGCCGGTGATGGCCGCGGTGCAGGTGGCCGACGCGGATCTCGAGCCCTACGTCAAGGCCCACCAGCCCCAGTTCAGCCAGCCCGAGAAGCGGAAGCTGCAGTACGTGATGGTGAGCCCCAAGAAGCTCGCGGTCGCGGTGTCGGACGCGGACGTCGAGGCCTTCTACAAGGAGCACGCCGCCGAGTTCGAGGAGCCGAAGCGCCTGCGAGTGGCGCACGTGCTCGTGCGGGTGCCGCCGGTCGGCGGCAGCGACGCGGAGAACGCGGCGAAGGCGAAGGTCGAGGACGTCATCAAGCGCGCGAAGGGCGGCGAGGACTTCGCCAAGCTCGCGCGGGAGATCTCCGAGGACAAGGCCAGCGCGGTCCAGGGCGGCGATCTGGGCTTCGTGGGACCGGGGGAGCTGGTGGCGCCCTTCGAGCAGGCCGCGTTCGCGCTCAAGAAGGGCGAGATCTCGGCGCCGGTCCGCACCCCCTTCGGCTATCACGCGATCCGGGTGATCGACGTGAAGGAGGGCGGCAAGACCCCGCTCAAGGAAGTCGCCCCCAAGATCAAGGAGACGCTCGGCGCGCAGAAGAGCGAGCAGGCCGCGCAGGCGCGGGCCGACGAGGTGCGGGCCATCCTGCTCTCCGCCAAGGACTTCCCCGCGGAGGCCAAGCGCCTCGGGCTCGAGGCCCAGGAGGCCGCCTTCGGCCGCGGCGACGCACTCGGCGAGGCGGGCCGCGATCCGCAGCTCGACGAGACGCTCTTCGGGCTCGCGGTGGGCGGAGTCTCCACGCCGATCAAGACCGCGGGCGGCTTCGTGATCGTGAAGATCGTGCAGCACGTCCCCGCCGGGGTGCCCCCGGTGGCCGAGATCCGCGATCGGGTGGTCGAGGCCATCAAGCGCGAGCGGGCCGAGCAGCAGGTCACCGACAAGGCCAAGGCCCTCGTGACCACGCTGGCCAAGGGCGGCGATTTCGCGGTGGCGGCCAAGGCCGACGGCTTCAGCACCGGGAGCATCCCGCTGTTCTCGCGCGCGGAGCCGCCGAAGGAGCGGGGCAGCCTGCCCGGCGGCGTGCTCGTGGCCGCGCTGCAGACGCCCGCGGGCGAGGTCGCGGAGCCGGTGCGGGCCGACGGTGGCGTCTACGTGGTCAAGACGCTGGAGCGCGTGGCGGTCCCGGCCGACGGCTTCGAGAAGGAGCGCCCGGAGCTGGAAAAGCAGGTGCTCGAGCAGAAGCGCGCGCTCGCGTGGGACAACTGGATCCGGGGCCGGCTCGCGGACTCGAAGGTCCAGGTCGGCGGCCAGCCCGCCACCCTCACCCGCTGAGCGAACGGCGCCCCGCGATGGACCGCACCGCGCTCATCATCATCGACGCCCAGCAGGAGTACTTCGCCCCGATCGGCAAGGTGGTGCTGCCGGACGGGCCCAAGGCGGTCGCGCGCATCGCGGAGACCCTGCGGTGGGCGCGCGCGCAGCGGATGCCGGTCTTCCACATCGTGCACGAGAGCCGGCGGCCGGGCGCGGCTACCTTCGTGCCGGGTAGCCCCGCGCTGGCGATCCACGAGGCGGTGACGCCCGCGGCGGGCGAGCCGGTGATCACCAAGCACCTGCCGGGCTCGTTCACGAACACCCCGCTCGAGTCGGCGCTGCGGGATCTCGGCGTCGAGCGGGTGATCGTCTCCGGCTTCATGACCCAGATGTGCTGCGACACCACCACCCGGGAGGCGGCGCACCGCGGCTTCAAGGTGACGCTGCTCTCCGATGCCACCGCGGCCATGGACGTCAAGGGCCCCGACGGCGCGGTCATCCCCCACGACCAGGTTCACCGCACCCACCTGGGCAGCCTCAACGGCTTCCTCGCCGAGGTGAAGCGGACCGACGAGGTGATCGGCTCATGAGCGTCC
>DATFGS010000748.1:0-16280 GCA_035249225.1 Candidatus Methylomirabilota bacterium
TACGGAGGGACCGAGCGGATCGTCTCCTATCTGGTCGAGGAGCAGGTCCGGCGGGGCCACGAGGTCACGCTGTTCGCGAGTGGCGACTCGCGCACGGACGCGCAGATGGTGGCTCCGGTGCCGCGCGCCCTGCGGCTCGACGCCGGGCTCGGAGACCCGCTCGCGCCGCACATGGTCGAGCTCTCACAGGTGTTCGACCAGGCCGGGGAGTTCGATCTGATCCACTGCCACCTCGACTACCTGGCCTTCCCGTTCTCGCGACTCGTGGTCACGCCGACCGTGCATACCCTCCATGGCCGCCTCGACCTGGATCACCTGCGCCTCGTGATGGCGCACTTCGCCGACGTGCCCCTGGTCTCGATCAGCGACGCGCAGCGCCGTCCCCTCGAGCACCTGGACCTCAACTGGGTCGCGACCGTGTACCACGGGCTGCCGATCGAGACGTATTCCGTTGGCACGGGGGCGGGCGGCTATCTGGCGTTCCTGGGCCGCATCTCCCCCGAGAAGCGGCCCGACCTGGCCATCGCCGCCGCGAAGGGCGCGGGCATGCCGCTCAAGATCGCGGCCAAGGTCGATCCGGTCGACCGCGTGTACTTCGAGCGTGAGATCGAGCCGCTGCTCGACGACCCGCTGATCGAGTACGTGGGGGAGATCGGCGAGTCCGACAAGCCCCGCTTCCTGGGCGACGCGGCCGCCCTCCTGTTCCCGATCGACTGGCCGGAGCCCTTCGGCCTCGTGATGATCGAGGCGCTGGCCTGCGGCACCCCGGTGATCACGCGGCCCTGCGGCTCGGTGCCCGAGGTCATCACGCCCGGCCGCACCGGCTTCATCGCGGACACGGTGGACGATCTCGTGGAAGCCGTCCGCCACCTGGACCGGCTCGATCGGGCGGTGTGCCGGCGCGAGGCCGAGACGCGCTTCAGCGTCGAGCGGATGGTGGACGACTACGAAGCCGTGTACGCCCGGCTGGGGACGGGCGCCCCGCTCACCTGATTCCGGAACAGGCCATGATCGAGCCCGACGACGACGCGGGAGACCGCGACCCGTACTACATCCGCTCGTCCGCGACGACCGCGGACATCCCGCGGCTGGTCGTCAAGTGCGACGACGCGTTCGTGGTGGCGGACCATCACGGCGACTTCCCCGAGCTGCCCGAGAGCGAGTTCGGCTTCTACGTGGGAGGCACCCGCTTCCTCCGGAGCCTCGAGCTGGCCGTCCACGGCCAGCGCCCGATCCTCCTGAACGCGGCGGTGTCGGACGACGGGCGCCAGGTCGCCGCGGACCTCACCAATCCCGATCTCTGCCACGGCGAGATCGTGGTGCTGAAGGGCCACAGCCTCCGCATGGCGCGGCGCCTCTCGCTCGCGCCGTCCGAGCTGACCGAGCTGCTCACGATCGAGAGCTTCAGCGCCGCGCCGTACGAGCTCTCGATCGGCTGGCGCTGGGTCGCCGACTTCGCCGACGTGTTCGAGGTGCGAGGGATGGTCCGCGAGCGTCGCGGCGAGCTCCTGCCGCCGGTGCCGTCGCCGGGCGCGGTCCGGCTCGCCTATCGCGGGCTCGACGAGATCGTGCGCGCCACCACGCTGCGCTTCGACCCCGCGCCGGACCGGATGGGCCCCGCGGGGGCGCGGCATCGCCTCACCGTCCCGGCCGGCGGGGCGGTCCAGATCCGGCTCACGATCGCGGCGGACGAGGGCGACCGGGGCTCCACCCCGGCCGGCGGGGTGCCGTGGGCCGGGCGGGGCGAGCCCGCGGAGACGGCGCGCGTGACCAGCGCGAGCAGCGGCTTCGACGACTGGCTCGGGCGCGCCTGGTCCGATCTCGCGATGCTGACCACCGAGACCCCGCACGGGCGGATCGCCTACGCGGGCATCCCCTGGTTCGTCGCCCCGTTCGGCCGCGACAGCCTGATCACCGCGCTCCAGCACCTGCCGTTCGACCCGGGCCTGGCCTGCGGGACCCTCCGCTTCCTGGCCGCCCATCAGGGCCGGGAGGACGACTCGTTCACCGACCAGAACCCCGGGAAGATCCTGCACGAGTACCGGCGGGGTGAGATGGCGAACTGCCGGGAGATCGCGTTCGTGCCCTACTACGGCTCGGTGGACGCGACCCCGCTGTTCATCATGCTGGCCGCCGCGTATCTGCGCTGGACCGACGACCGGGCGCTGCTCGCCGAGCTGCGCCCGGCGATCGAGGCGGCGCTGGGCTGGCTCGAGCGCACGACATACGTGTCGTACGCCTCGCGCTCCTCCCACGGGCTCGTCAACCAGGGCTGGAAGGACTCGCACGACGCGGTCATGCACGAGGACGGCCTGGACGCAGCCGGCCCGATCGCCCTCGTCGAGGTGCAGGGCTACAAGTACGCCGCGCTGTGCGGCGCCGCGGAGATCGCGGACACGGGGGGGCGCCCCCACGCCGCGCGCGGACTCCGCGAGTCCGCCGCGCGGCTGCGCGAGCAGTTCATGCGGGACTACTGGATGGAGGCCGAGGGCTTCTGCGCGCTCGCGCTGGACGGCGAGGGCGCGCCGTGCCGGGTCATCTCCTCGAACCCCGCGCACGGCCTGTGGAGTGGCCTGCTCCCGTCCGAGCCGGCGGGGCGGATCGCGGGCCGTCTGATGAGCCGCGAGATGTTCACGGGCTGGGGCGTGCGCACGCTCGCCACCCACGAGCGGCGCTACAACCCGATGAGCTACCACAACGGCTCGGTGTGGCCGCACGACACTGCGATCGCCGCGGCGGGGCTCCGGCGCTACGGCTTCACCGACGCGTTCCTCGAGCTGACCACCGGGCTCTTCGACGTCGCCCGGCACTGCGACGGGCAGCGCCTCCCCGAGCTCTTCTGCGGCTTCCCGCGGGTGCCGGGCTACGGGCCCACCCCCTACCCGTCCGCCTGCTCGCCGCAGGCGTGGGCGGCCGGCGTCGTCTCGCAGCTCCTCGCCGAGATGCTCGGGCTCTCCCCGGACGCGCGCGAGAACCGGCTCACCTTCGTGCGGCCGGTGCTGCCGGAGTGGCTGCCCTCCGTCGAGGTCCGGGGCCTGCGCTTCGGGCGCTCCCGGGTGGACGTGCGGGTGACCGCGGGGCGGAGCGGCGCGGGCGTCGAGGTGCTCGACCGGGAGGGCGACCCCGGGGTGGTCGTGCGCCGCTGACGCCGGGCCGGGACCCCGGGCGCCTCCGTTGCGTCCGGGGGCCACGCCGGTTAGCATCGGCGCCATGCCGGCGTCGCGCACCGCGGAGGTGGTGATCATCGGAGGTGGCGTCACCGGCGCCAGCACCGCGTTTCACCTGGCCCGGCGCGGGATCACCGACGTGGTCGTGGTGGACAAGGGCGCGCTCGCCTCGGGCGGGACCGGCAAGAGCTCGGCGTGCGTGCGGCAGCACTACTCCACGGCCGAGACCTGCCGCATGATCCTCTACTCGCTCGACTTCTTCCAGCGCTTCGCCGAGCACACCGACGGCGGCTCGTGCGGCTTCCGGCACACCGGCTACCTGCTCGGGGTGGACGAGCGGATGCGACCGCCCATGGAGGCGTCGGTCGCGCTCCAGCGCTCGGTCGGCATCGACACCCGGCTCGTCTCGCCCACCGACATGCGCGAGATCGAGCCGCGCCTGCGCGCCGACGACCTGGTGGCCGGCTGCTACGAGCCCGCGTCGGGCTACTGCAATCCGGTCGAGACCGCCCAGGGCTTCGCACGGGCCGCGCGCGCGGCGGGCGCGCGCATCCTGGAGGACACCGCGGTGATCGGGCTGCTCGTCGACGGCGACCGGATCCGCGGCGTGCGCACCACCGCGGGCGACATCGATGCCCCGGTGGTCGTCAACGCGGCGGGCCTGTGGAGCGCGCGGGTGGCCGCGATGGCCGGCGTCGACCTGCCGATCCACGTGTGCCGGCACAAGATCAGCATCGTGGCCTGGCCCGAGGCCGACCGGCGGCCGCACCCCATGGTCTACGACTTCGTCACCAACATCTATACGCGCCCCGAGATGGGCGAGCACATCCTGGTGGGCGGGCTCGACGCCGAGGAGTCGCAGGCCACCGCCGATCCGGACGCCTATCGGGAAGGCGTGAGCCTCGACGAGTCGACCGACGCGCTCGCCCGGGTGAGCCATCGCTTCCCCGCGCTCGCCGACGGCCACATCGCCCGCGGCTACGCGGGCTGCTTCGATGTCAGCCCCGACTGGCATCCCGTGCTCGACCGGGTCGGCCCGGAGGGGTACTTCGTCGCCGCCGGCTTCTCCGGCCACGGCTTCAAGCTCTCCCCCGCGGTTGGCCACATGATGGCGACGCTCATCGCCGAGGGGCCGGGCGGGCATCCGGACCTGCCCACCTTCCGCCTGGCCCGGTTCGCCGAGGGCAAGCCGATCCGCGGGACCTACGGCGACTGGCTGATGTGCTAGGAATGCCCTCGCCGCGACCCAACCACCAGTGGAACGACCCTAGCTTCAACCGCACCGCGGGCTGCAAGGCGCCCCGGTCCGACAACCGATAGCTCCGCCGTCCCGCGCCGCCTTGCACCCCTGGCTCGTGGTCGGCGCGGTCTGGATCACGCTCGCGATCGCCTCCGGCCTCTACTTCTCGTTCCCGATCTTCTTCGTCGCGTTCCTGGAGGAGTTCGGCTGGTCGCGCGGGGCCACCGCGGCCGCGTTCTCGATCTCGTCGATCACCCAGGGCGTGCTCTCCCCGGTGGTGGGCACGCTCGTGGATCGTCTGGGCCCGCGCCGGGTGATGCTCGGCGGCGCGGCTCTGCTCGGGCTCGGCTGCGCGCTCGGGAGCCGGATCGGCTCGCTGTGGTCGCTCTACCTGATCGTCGGCGTGATCACCGCCACTGGCGCGGGCGCGGTGAGCTGGGTGCCCGCGGGCGCCCTGATCGCGCGGTGGTTCGCGGAGAAGCGCGGCAGCGCGATGGGCGTGGCCTTCTCGGGCATGGGCGCGGGCGTGCTGACGGTGGGGCCGCTCGCGCAGTGGCTGATCGCGGGCCACGGCTGGCGCGTCGCCTATCTCGTCCTGGGCGTGGGCACGCTCGCGGTGCTGCTGCCGCTGATCTGGCTCGGCGTCCACGACGCGCCGAACGCGCCCGCCCCCGCGCGCGGCGCGAGCCGGCGCCCGCCGACTTGGGGCGCCGAGATCGGCGACGCGCTGCGGACGCGCGCGTTCTGGGCGCTCTTCTTCGCGTACCTCTGCACTCCGCTCGCCGTCTTCACGGTCGTCACCCACCAGGTCGCCTTCGCGGTGGACCACGGCTTCCCGCGCCTCTTCGTCGCGAGCATCTTCGGCCTCACCGGGCTGCTCTCGGTGGTGGGCCGCGTCGGCTTCGGCATCGCGGCGGACCGGATCGGGCGCGCCACCTCGGCGACCATCTCCTACGGCTGCACCGCGCTCGGCACGCTCTGCCTCCTCGGCCTCGAGCTCTCCCCGCAGGTGGCCGCCCTCTACGCCTACGCGTTCTTCTTCGGCCTGGGCTTCGGCGCCCGCGGCCCCATCATCACCGCGATGGCCTCGCAGCTCTTCCCGGCGCGCTTCGGCGCCATCTACGGCTTCCTGAGCGTGGGCAACGGCATCGGCGGCGGGGTCGCGCCGTGGTTCGCCGGCTTCGTCCACGACGTCACCGGGAGCTACCGGATCGCCTTCCTGATCTCGGTCGGCTTCTGCGTGGTGGGCGCGGCGTGCTTCTGGCTCGCCCGCCCTCCGCGCGATACGCTATGATCCGGCCGATGCGCCTGCCTGGTCGGATCGCGGCGATCACCGGAGGCGCGCTCGGGATCGGGCGCGCGACCGCGCTCACCTTCGCCGAGGAGGGCGCGCACGTCGCGCTCGGCGACATCCAGCCCGAGCCCGCGGAAGCGGTGGCGCAGGAGATCCGCGCGCGGGGCGGCCGGGCGATCGCGGTCGGCCTGGACGTGGGCGACGCCGCCGCGGTGCAGGCCTTCGTCGACCGCGTCGTCGCGGAGTTCGGCCGGCTCGATATCATGTTCGCCAACGCGGGGATCGCGCACTCGGCGCCGTTCCTGGAGCACCCCGAGGCCCAGTGGCATCGGGTCCTGCGCGTCAACCTGACCGGCGTCTTCCTCTGCTGCCAGGCCGCCGCGCGCCAGATGGTCAAGCAGGGCGGCGGCGGCCGGATCATCACCACCGCGTCGATCAACGGCTTCCGCGGCGTGGAGAACCTGGTCGGCTACAACGCGGCCAAGGCCGGCGTGATCGAGATGACCCGCACCATGGCGGTCGAGCTGGCACAGCATCGCATCGCGGTGAACGCGATCGCCCCCGCCCAGATCGACACCCGGCTCACCCGGACCCTGCCCGAGAGCGCGCGGCGGCGGCGCGTGGAGCGCATCCCGATGGCGCGCTTCGGCGAGCCCGAGGAGGTCGCGCGCGCCGCGCTGTTCCTCGCCTCCGACGACGCCAGCTACGTCACCGGTCACACCCTCGCGGTGGACGGCGGCTACCTGGCCGGCGGCCTGTGGTCGGGCACGCCGGGTCGGTTGCCCGGCAGCCCCGGCTAGCCCCTTTCCCCGCGGCCCGCGCCGACATGGACCAGGCCCTCGACGACGTCACCGTCCTCGATCTGGGGCAGGTCATCGCGATGCCCTTCTGCACGATGCTGCTCGCCGACCTGGGGGCGCGCGTCATCAAGGTCGAGTCGCCGGAGCGCGGGCGCGAGCGCGTCTCGCTCGGGGTGAGGCGCCGGCGCGCCGGCGTCGAGGAGCGGGTGCCCGCGGCCCAGTACCGCGATCGCAACAAGCTGGGCGTTACCCTCGAGCTGAAGACCCCGGCCGGCCTCGAGCTGTTCCGTGAGCTGGTGCGCCACGCCGACGTGGTCACCGAGAACTTCAGCGTGGGCACGATGGCGCGCCTCGGCCTCGGCTACGAGGAGCTGCGCCGCATCAACCCCGGCCTCATCTACGCATCGATCACCGCGTTCGGCCAGACCGGCCCCTACGCACCCCAGCGGGGCTACGACATGCTCGCGCAGGCGATCAGCGGGTACATGAGCATCACCGGCTATCCCGACGGGCCGCCCACCCGATCCGGCCAGTCCATCTCGGACTACTACGCCGGGATGCTGTGCGCGTTCAGCATCGTCTCCGCGCTGCACTACCGGCAGCGGACCGGGAAGGGGCAGCACATCGACCTGGCGCTGCTCGACAGCCTCCTGGTGGCGCTCGACAACCTCGGGGAGCGCTACACGGTGGGCGGCGAGATCCTCACCCGCGCCGGCAACGTCTCGTTCGCGGGCTCGGCCACCGGGATCTACGCGACGGCCGACGGCCACGTGGCGATCGCGGCGGCCGCGAGCAACGCGATCTGGGCCCGCTTCTGCGCGGTCATCGGCCGCGACGAGCTGACCCGCGCGCCCGCGTTCGCCACCGCGGCGGCCCGGCGCGACCGCCGCGACGAGATCGCGGGCATCATCCAGGAGTGGACCGGCGCGCGCACGAAGGGCGCGGTGGTCCAGGCCCTGACCGCCGCCGGGGTGCCGGCCGCGCCGGTCAACAACGTGGCGGAGATGGTCGCCGATCCCCAGGTGCGCGCGCGCGAGATGTTCGTCGAGGTCGACCATCCCGTCTACGGGCCCCTCACCACGACCGGGACGCCGCTCAAGCTCTCGGAGACCCCGGGCCGGATTCGCCGGCTGGCCCCGATGCCGGGCGAGCACAACCGGGAGGTCTTCGTCGAGCTCCTGGGTCACTCGCCCGACGAGCTCGAGCGCTGGCGCGCCGAGGGCGTGATCTGACCGCGGCGCCTCAGCCCATCGGGTCCACGTCCGGGAAGCCCAGCAGGATCTGGCCGAGGCGCTCGTAGGCCGAGTCGCTCACCATCAGGTGCTGCGCGCCCGCATTGATGTCGCGCAGACACCGCTGCAGCACGCCGGCGCGATAAA
Organism: Candidatus Methylomirabilota bacterium; assembly: GCA_035249225.1. Lineage (GTDB taxonomy): Bacteria > Methylomirabilota > Methylomirabilia > Rokubacteriales > CSP1-6 > CAMLFJ01. The sequence goes on from DATFGS010000748.1 coordinate 7,881, forward strand.
GGGCGCCCCCGCCCGCCGCGCGGAAGAGGCCGGTCACGATCTCCACCGCGGTCTCGGTCGCGTACGTCGCCACGCTTCGCAGCTCGCTCTGCTGTCGCCGCGTCAAGGTCCCGCCCGCGCTCACCGCGGCCCACGCGGCCTCGAACAGCTCGATGGCGCCCGCCCGGACCGCGCGCAGCCGGATCTCGCCCTCGCCGAGCCGCGCCTGGAAGCCCGCGCGCCCGGAGAGCGGCGAGGCCGCCGCGAGGCCGCGCGCCTTGGACTGCGCCAGCTCCGCGGCGGCCCCGAGCGCCCGGCGGGTGATGCCGAGCGCGAAGGCCACGTGCTCGTAGGCCACGAAGGCGGGCATGCCGAGCCGGAAGAGCGCCCCGCCCCGGCGTGGCGTCGCGGTGGCCGGGTTCCAGGAGAAGGCCGCGGGCACGAAGCAATCGGTCACCGAGAAGTCGCTGCTGCCGGTGCCCTCGAGCCCAGCCACCTGCCAGTTGTCGTGGATCTCCGCGGCGGCGGCCGGGATCACCACGATGTGGCGCTCGCCCGGATCCCGCGCGTCGCGGCGGACCATCGCGCCGGCGGTGAGCCACTCGGCGTGGCGCACCCCGCTGGCGAAGGGCCAGCGCCCGGTGAGCCGGTAGCCGCCGTCCACCGGGGTGGCGGTGCCGGTCGGCAGGATGGCGACGGCGGCGGGCGGAACGCGGCCCCCCGCGAGCATCTTGCCGATCGCCTCGTCCGGGAGGAATCCGGCCGGCAGGCCCACCGCGGTGGTGGCGACCATGAGACACCAGCCGGCGGAGGCGTCGATGTGGGTGAGCGCCTCGAGCACCTCGAGCTGGGTGACCGGATCCGCCTCGGCGCCGCCGAGCGACTCCGGGACCTTCAGCGCGAGGAGGCCCGAGCCGGCGAGGGCGCGCACGGTGGCGGGCGGCAGGGTCCCGAGCCGCTCCGCCTCGAGCGCACCGGCCGCGACGACCTCCCGGATCCCCTCGACCGCGGCGAGCAGGTGCGCGCGCTTGGCCCCGGGCTCGCGAGGAAACACCGGGCTCACCGGCTCGACGGGGCGGACGCGAGCTCGCGCCATTGCCGGAGGCCGACGCGGGCCACCACCTCGAAGTCGGCGCCGCGCGGCCGCACCACGTCGGCCTCGCCCTCGCTGAGGTACTGCCCGCCGACGATCGTGTAGTAGGGGTAGGCGTGCGCGACGATGACCGTGTTCGCGCCGGGCGGGACCGGCGTGGACAGGAGCGCGCGCAGGGCCGGGAAGCGCCCGGGGCTGCCCGGCGGGAGCGGGCCGCCCTCGCGCGTCGCCATCGCCTGCTGCGCCGTCCCGAAGGCGAGCGTTGCGGTCTCCATGGTGCGGCAGAGCGGGCTCGCGAGCACGGCGCCGATCGGGATGCCCAGCGCGCGGATGGCAAGGCCGACGGCACGCGCGTGGTCACGGCCGCGGTCGGTCAGGTTGCGCTGGTTGGCGCAGTCCTCGAAGCTCGTCATGCGGTCGTCGTTCTGACGGTGGTCGGTGTCGGCGTGTCGGACGTAGAGGATGTAGCCGCCGGCGCGCAGGGCGGCGAGGAGCTCGGGGCCCTGGAGCGGGGTCGCGGCCGCCGACTGGGCGAACGCGCCCGCGGGCAGGGCCAGGACCAGCGCGAGGGCCGCGAGCCCCCGCCGTCGCACCCTCCGGATCGTCGCGCTCCGCTCCACGTCGGCCAGTGTAGGGCAAACGCGGCCGCTCCACACCCGGGGCCGGGCGCTTGACGGCGCCCGCGCCGTCGCGTCAGTATCCGTTCCCGTGACCAGCCCGTTCGTGCCCGGCCCCGCGGTACGGATCGATGGCGCCCCCGGCGGCCCGCTCGCCGGCATGACCTTCGCGGCGAAGGATCTCTTCGACGTCGCGGGGCATCCGACCGGCGGGGGCAACCCGGACTGGCCGCGGTGGCACCCGATCCCGACGCGCCACGCCTGGGCGGTGCAGCGCCTCCTCGACGCCGGCGCGACGCTGATCGGCAAGACGATCACCGACGAGGTCTCGCTCGGCATCCTCGGCGAGAACGCCTTCGACGGCACCCCGCTGAACCCGAAGGCACCCGATCGCGTGCCCGGCGGCTCCTCGTCGGGCTCGGCCTCGGCGGTGGCCCAGGGCCTCTGCGACACCGCGCTCGGCACGGACACCGGCGGATCGGTGCGGGTGCCGGCGAGCTTCTGCGGCCTGCACGGCATCCGGCCCACCCACGGCCGCCTCGACCTCACCGGCATGCTGCCGCAGGCGCCCACCTCCGACACCACCGGCTGGTTCGCCCGCGACGCGCGGACCTTCGCCCGGGTCAGCGCGGTGATGCTCGGCGAGCCGATCGCGACCGGGCTGCCGTCGCGGCTCGTCGTCGCGCAGGACGCCTTCGGCCTGGCCGACGAGGCCACCGCCGCCGCGCTCCAGCCGATGGTGCGCCGGCTCGCCGCGCTGGTGCGCGAGGCGCGCGAGGAGGTCATGGCGCCGCCCGGGCTGACCGCGTGGGCGCGGGCGCAGCGCACGCTGCAGCCGTGGGAGGCGTGGCAGACCTTCAAGGAGTGGATCGACCGCGACAACCCGCGGATGGCGTTCAGCGTGGCGCGCAATCTCGCGCTCGCGACCACGATCCCGGAGAGCGAGCGCCAGTGGGCCGCGCTGGTGCGCGCCGAGGCCCGCGCCCGGCTCACCGCGCTCCTGCCCGCGGGGACGATCCTCTGCCTACCGACCACGCCGTTCCCGGCGCCGCCGAAGGGCCTGCCGCTCGCGACGCTCGAGCCGCTGCGCGCCCGCATCACGTGCCTCGCCGCGCACGGCGGCCTCACCGGCCTGCCGCAGGTGAGCCTGCCCGGCGCGCACGTGGACGGGCTGCCGGTGGGCCTGTCCATCGTGGGCGCCCGCGGCAGCGACGCCGCGCTGGTGGCGGTGGCCCGGGCGATGGAGGAGACGACCCGATGACCGATCTCACGCCCAATCTCCCGCCCAACATCCCGGAAGTGGTGGCCGAGGTCCGCGCGCTCTTCGAGCGCTACGAGCAGGCCCTGATCGACAAGACGGTGGAGGTGCTCGACGCCACCTTCTGGGACAGTCCGCACACGATCCGCTACGCGCTCCACGAGAACGGCTACGGCTTCGACGCCATCCACGCCCATCGCGTGGCGCGCGCGCCGGGACCCGGCATCAAGGAGCAGCGCCTGCGCCTCGAGATCCTCACGCTCGGGCGCGACCTCGCCACCGTGAACCTCGAGTTCAAGGTGCGCGGCCGCGATCTCGTCGGCCGCCAGAGCCAGACGTGGGTGCGCTTCCCGGACCTCGGCTGGAAGGTCATCTCGGCCCACGTCTCCACGATGAACGCGGCTCCCATCTGGTGAGCGAGGGCCGCCCCGCGCTAACCGGCCCGCCTCCCGGCCACCGGACGCGCGCGATCGCGCGGGTTCAGCGGAAGCGCTTCCAGGGCGGCCTTGATCAAGAACGCGGCCGCGGCCGATCCCGCCGACGCGAGGATCCGCTGCGCGACCGTCGGCCCGGTGGCGACCCGCTCCGGACGATCGAGCATGCGGCCGAGCGCCTCGCGCAGGCGTCCCCCGCGCGCGGCCAGGGTGTTCCGGCGGCGCGCTCTCCAGATCCCGAGCGCGATCGAGCCCGCCGCCACCGCTCCGAGGGCGAGGACGGTGGCGGTCACACCCAGCGCGTGCCGCCGCACCTGGAGCCCGACGTCCGTGAGCTCCTGGGCCCGCCGGTTCAGCTCGGCGAGCCGCGCGGTGAGCTCCCGCCGCTGGCGCCCGATCTCCTCCTGGATCTGGTCGGGATCGCCCGGGGCCTGTTCCAGCGTCTCGCTCATGCCACCTGGTCCTTGAGCCATTCCCAGTCCTCCTTCAGCGACTTCCTCGTGCGGGCCAGGGGCGCGCGCGGCCGTTGCTTCCAGCCGATGGCGCCGGCGGTCGCGCCCACCGCCAGCGCGAGCGCGCCGACGAGCAGCGCGGCCAGCCAGCCGGGCATGAGCGGAGCCAGTGCCAGGACGACCGCCACCAGGAGCAGGGTGAGGCCGACGATCGCCGCGGCCGCGGCCACGCCGAGCCCGACGATCAACCGGCGCCCGGATCTCATGTCGCTCGCCAGCTCGGCGCGGGCGAGCTCCACCTCGGACTGGACGAGGTGCAGCAGCCGGCCGCCGATGTCGCCCACCAGGGCGCGGGTGCTGGGTCCGCCGTTCTTCCCGTCGAGCCCGCTCGTCGAAGCCCGGTCCTCGTATCGCTGCATGGTTTCCTCCTTGTGGATCAGGCCGGCCAGCAGCTGCGGCGTGCCGTCGAGCGCCCGGCTCGCCTGCAGCGCTTTTCGATAGACGATCTGCCATTCATCGTACTCGACGGGCAGCGCCTCGATCGCGCGCGCGATCTCCTCGAGGCGTGGCGCGGACGCCGGCGCCGGCCGCTCCTCCCCGCCGGCGCGCGCCGCCCGCCACAGGCGCGCGATCCGCCGCTCGATGTCCTGGGCGCGCGAATCCGATGTCTGCCAGGCCTCGAGATCGCTCACGCCTTCCACGATCAGCCCCTGCGCCGAGGCCAGCGCGTCCGGCCGGCCCCGGATGAGGAGACCGCTCGGATAGAGCGCCAGGACCAGATCGTGGCCCTCGAAGTACGCGAGATCGGCGGGAATACGGCTCTGGAAGGCGTCGTGGTCGAGGGCGCTCAGCACGCGGAGCGGTGAGGTCAGCCACCAGGGCGGCGGGGCCCGCCGGACCGCCCGGCCATGGTCCTCCAGGATCGCCGGGATGCGCTCGGCGACCCGCCGGTAGGAGGCCGCGTCGGTCAGCAGCGGGACCTGCGCGTCCTTCCGGCGCCTGACCGTGGAAACCAGTCGCAAGACCGGGACGGTGACCAGGGTGATCAGGAGCGCGGCGGAGAGGCCGGCGGTGATCGGGAAGCCGCGGAGGAGGCGGACGGGCCACACTCGTCGCGGCCGGTCCGCCGGCTGCCGGGCCGCCATGGCGGCACCGACCGCCAGCGGCACGACCAGGGCCAGGCCAATCCAGAACCAGCGGATGGCCGAGGACGGCACCCAGGCGGGAATCGGGACGAACGCGAGCACGAACGCCGCGACCCTGGGCGCCGCCACCCCCAGCAGCAGCAGCGGCCAGGCGCCGGCCGCGGCGAGCAGCGCCGACAGGAACACCTTCTCGGTGCCGCTCGCGTAGCCGAAGATCGCCACCACCGCCCAGTCGAATAGCGCGCTCAGGATCTTGCCGAACGAGCGGCTGATGAAGGCGACGAGGGCCTGGACGATCGCCATGTCCGAGGATTTAGCAAGGGCCGTGCCCGGCCTTCTCGTCGCTCGCGCGCGGGGCGCCGCGTGGTCGCGCGGGGCGCCGGGCTCGGACCCGGTAAGGACGACCCGGCAATACCTTCTGGCTGCTCGTTGACACCATGGCCGCCCGCCCTTATGGTGCGGGCTCAGGAGGCCACCCTCATGCTGCAACGCCAGGTCGGTGAGGTCATCATCAACCGCATCATCGAGTCCGAGCGCCCGGACTTCGACGCCGCCGGGTTCTTCCCGACGATCACGCCCGAGCAATGGGCGCCCTACCGGCCGCGGCTCGCCGGCTGGGCCATGGACACGAGGGTGAACGGCCTGGTCTTCCCGATGCAGTCGTTCCTGCTCCGCACCCGCCACCACACGATCGTGGTCGACACCTGCGTGGGCGACCACAAGGAGCGGGCGCGGCCGAACTGGAACATGACGTCGAGCGGGGAGTTCCTCAAGCGCTTCGCCGAGACCGGCGTCCGGCCCGAGCAGGTGGACTTCGTGATGACCACCCACTTCCACACCGACCACGTCGGCTGGAACACGCGCTGGGAGAACGGGCGCTGGGTCCCCACCTTCCCCAACGCGAAGTACGTCATGTCCGAGAAGGAGTGGGCGTACTGGTCGGCCCTGCACAAGGAGACCCCGCAGAACCAGATCGCGGACAGCGTGATCCCCATCGTGGAGGCGGGCCGCGCCCAGATGGTGCGCAACGACTTCGCGATCGACGACGAGGTGCGCTTCGAGTCCACCGCGGGGCACACCCCCGACCACATGAGCGTGCACGTGCAGTCCAGCGGCCAGCAGGCGGTGATCACCGGCGACCTGATCCACTCGCCGGTGCAGCTCCAGGAGACCGCGTGGGTGGCGCGCCCCGACTTTGACCCCAAGCAGGCCGCCGCCACCCGCCGCGCGTTCCTGGAGCGCTACTGCGAGCAGGACGTGCTGGTGTGCGCCTCGCACTTCCCCTCGCCCTCCTTCGGCCGCGTGGTGCGCGAGGGCGACGGGTTCTGGTTCGAGTACCTGAAGGCCTGAGCGTGCCCGCCCGGAAGAAGAACCAGGACTGGCTCGCCCTCACCGTCGAGGAGCCGCTCGAGCCGGACCTGCCGATCTGCGATCCCCACCATCACCTGTGGGACGGCGAGATCGCGCGGGTGGTGCCGCGCTACCTCCTCGACGAGATCCTGGAGGACACGCGGAGCGGGCACAACATCGTCTCCACCGTGTTCATCGAGTGCGGCGCGATGTTCAAGCCCGACGGCCCGGAAGCCCTGCGCGCGGTGGGGGAGACCGAGTTCGTGAACGGCATCGCGGCGATGAGCGCCTCCGGCCTCTACGGCAAGACGCGCATCGCGGCCGGGATCGTGGGCACCGCGCAGCTCCGCCTGGGCGCCGCGGCGGCCCCGGTGCTCGACGCGCAGATCGCGGCGGGCGGCGGGCGCTTCCGGGGGATCCGCCTGGGCGCGGCCTGGGACCCCGACCCCGCGGTCCCCAACCATCGCACCGGGCCCCCGCCGGGCATGCTCCGGCGCGACGACTTCCGCGCCGGCTTCGCCCTGCTCGCGCCCCGCAAGCTGACGTTCGAGGCCTGGTGCTACCACCGCCAGATCCCCGACGTCACCGCGCTGGCGCGCGCCTTCCCCGACACCACGATCATCCTCGACCACTTCGGCGGCCCCCCCGGGGTCGGCTCGTACGCGGGCCGGGCCAAGGAGGTCTACGCGGAGTGGCGCGGCTTCATCGCCGACCTTGCCGCCTGCCCCAACGTGGTGGCCAAGCTGGGCGGCATCAACATGGAGGTCAACGGCTTCGCCTGGCACGAGCGGCCCCGGCCGCCGTCCAGCCAGGAGCTGGCGGACGCGACCCGGCCCTACTACGAGCACACGATCGAGAAGTTCGGGGCGGACCGCTGCATGTTCGAGTCGAACTTCCCGGTGGACGCGGTGAGCTGCAGCTACTCGGTCCTCTGGAACTCGTTCAAGCGCCTGACCGCGAAGTACTCGGCCGCGGAGAAGGCCAAGCTGTACCATGACACCGCCGCCCGGATCTACCGGCTGGCATCCTGACCGCGTCACGCGAGGAAAATCCGCCATGCGCATCACCGCCGCCGTGCTCCACGACGTCAACAAGCCGTACTCGATCGAGACCGTGGAGCTCGACCCGCCCAAGCGCGGCGAGGTCCTCGTCAAGATCGGGGCCGCCGGCGTCTGCCGCAGCGACCTGCACTTCCAGAAGGGCGAGGCGACCATCGCGCTGCCCGCGGTGCTCGGTCACGAGGGCTCGGGCACCGTCCAGGCAGTGGGCGAGGGCGTGACGATGGTCAAGCCCGGCGACCGTGTCATCCTGAGCTTCGTCCCCAACTGCGGCCACTGCCCCTCGTGCGAGACCGGGCGGCCGTACCTCTGCGACGAGCACGCGCGCACCACCGGCAAGCTCTTCGACAACACCTCGCGCCTGCACACCCTGGCCGGTCAGGACCTCGCCCACATGGGCAAGGTGGCGTGCTTCGCGGATCACGCGGTGGTGCCCGAGGCGGGCTGCATCCCGGCGCCCGCCGGCCTCGACTTCCCCCAGATGGCCCTGATCGGCTGCAGCGTGACCACCGGGGTCGGCGCCGCGCTCTTCAACGCGGGGGTGCAGCCGGGCGACAGCGTGGCGGTCATCGGCTGCGGCGGCGTGGGCCTCAACGTCCTGCAGGGCGCGCGGATCGCGGGGGCCACCACCATCGTCGCGGTGGACGTCAAGGGCGCGGCGCTCGACTTCGCGCGCAAGTTCGGCGCCACCCACACCGTCAACGCGCGCACCGAGGACGCGGTGGCCCGCGTGAAGGCGCTCACGGACGGGGGCGCGCACTGGGCCTTCGAGGCCTACGGCGGCGGCGCTACCACCCGGATGGCGGTGGACATGCTGAGGAAGCGCGGCACCGCGGTCATCGTCGGCATCGCCCCCATCGGCGACGACGCGGTGATCGAGCCGGTGGTGATCACGCGGATGGAGAAGACCATCCGCGGCTGCTACTACGGCACCGCCCGCCCGCGGCAGGACATGCCGCGGATCGCCGACTGGTACGGCCGCGGCCTGCTCGACATCGACGGCCTGGTGACCCG
>DATFGS010000749.1:0-3178 GCA_035249225.1 Candidatus Methylomirabilota bacterium
GCCGCAGACCACGAAGTCGGAGAGCACGGCCAGCTCGCAGCCGCCGCCCATCGCGAAGCCCTCGACCGCCGCGATCACCGGCACCGGGCAGTGGAGCACGCGGGCGGCCGCCGTCTCGAAGATCACGTGCTGGGCGCGCCACGTCTCGTCGGTCATGCCCTCGCGCTCCTTGAGGTCGCCGCCCACGCAGAAGGCCCTGGTCCCCGCGCCGGTGAAGACCACCGCGCGCACCGCGCGGTCGCGGTGGATCTCCTCGAAGCAGCGCAGGAGGTCCTCGCCCATCGCGGTGTTCATCGCGTTGAGGGCCTCGGGCCGGTTCAGCTCCACCGTGACCACGAAGCCGTCGGCGGAGGCGGCGACGTTCAGCGTCTCATAGCTGGATGACATGGCGCTCCACGAGCCCCCGGATGGCCGCGTCGTCGTAGCCCAGCTCGGCCAGCACCTCGGCCGAGTGCTCCCCGAGCAGCGGCGGCACGCGCGCGGCGGCCGGGCGCTCGCCGTCCCACTTGATCGGCAGCGCCACCGCGCGGTAGTCGGGCAGGCGCGGATGCTTCACCGCCGGCAGCATGCCGCTCGCCTCGGTCTGCGGCTCGGTGGCGACCTGGTCCATGGTGGACACCCGCGCCGACGGCACGCCCGCGCGCTGCAGGCGGCCCAGCAGCTCGTCCGCGGTCATCTCCCGCGTGACCGCGGCCAGCGCGGCCTGCAGCGCCACGCGGTGCTCGACGCGCCGCGGGTTGTCCACGAAGCGCGGGTCGCGGGCCAGGTGCGGCACCGCGAGCGCGCCGGTCGCCTTCACGAAGAGCGCGTCGGAGCCGGCCGCGATCATGACCCAGCCGTCCGACACCGGGAAGGCCTCGTAGGGCACGATCATCGCGGTGCCCGAGCCCTGCGGACGCGGGACCTCGCCGGTGGCGAAGTAGTGGCTCATCTGGAACACCGACCAGGCGAGCGCGGTGTCGAAGAGCGCGGTGGTGACCTCCGCCCCATGGCCGGTGCGGTCGCGCTCGCGCAGGGCGGCCAGGATCCCCATCACCGCCCACATGCCGGTACCCATGTCCACGACCGAGACCGGCACGCGCGCGGGCGGCTGATCCGGGTGGCCGTTGATGGACATGATGCCGCCGTAGGCCTGCATCAGCGGATCGTAGCCCGGCCGGTCCTTGAGCGGGCCCTCGGTGCCGAAGGCGGTGACCGAGCAGTAGACCAGCCGCGGGTTGAGCGCGGAGACCCGCGCGTAGCCCAGCCCCAGCTCCTCCGCCGCGCCGGCCCGCAGCGACTGCACGAAGACGTCGGCGCGGCCGAGGAGACGCTCGACCACCGCGCGGCCCTCGGCGGCCTTGAGATCCACCGAGAGGCTCCGCTTGTTGCGGTTGACGCTCATGAAGGTGGCGCTCTCCCGGCCCCAGAAGGGCGGCCCCCAGGCGCGGGCGTCGTCGCCGCGGCCGGTGCGCTCCACCTTCACGATCTCCGCGCCGAGGTCGCCCAGGATCTGGGTGCAGTACGGGCCCGCCACGTTCTGGGTGAGATCGGCGACGAGGAGGCCGGCGAGGGGCGCGTTCATGGGGGACTGATTATAGCCCGCCCCCTCTCCCCTGAGGGCTCAGAAGGGCTGTGGAGACTAGACGGTCGCCCGGCGCCCCTCGTGGTACGTCTCGAGCGCCCGGTTGGCGTCCATCACCGTCTCGAGCCGCTCCACCACCTCGCCGACCTTCGGGCCGGGGATCGTGAAGTAGAGCTCGTCGTCGCCCAGCCCGGTGTAGACGCGGTTGCCGATGCAGCCGAGGCTGGTGACGCCGGTGGGGCCGCCCAGGACGGCCGGGATCATCGCGCAGGCGGGGCGGCCCATCGCGGCCCCGTCGCCCGCGATGCCGGCCGCGCGCGCGGCCTCGGCCACCAGCATGATCTGGCGCGCGCGGCCGCGCACCAGCACCACGTCGGGCGGCGTGGGGGTCTCGGCCAGCGGGGCGTAGACCGCCAGCCGGAAGGGCTCGGTCCGGCGCGGGAGGGCGCCGACCTCCTCCATCCGGATGTAGCGCAGGCCGACCATCGTGCCCACCACGTCCTCGAGCTCCCGGGCCCGCTCGGGGGGCAGCGTGATGCCGTGGGTGAACGAGCCGACCGGGCAGTTGTGGTGATCGGCGGCCTCGGTGTAGAACACCGCGCCCTCGGCGGCCTGCTTCCAGTAGGCGCAGCCGGCGGGCCCGGCCTTGGCCACCCGCGGCACGCCGGCGGGCGCGGTCGCGGTGAACGACACCGCCACCGGCCGGCTGGCCAGGTTCAGGAGCTCGGTCATGCGGCGGCCCGCGGTCCGTGCGTCCATGCGGTGCTCCTCAAGGCACCCGGGCGCGGAAGGTGAACGCCACCCGCACCTCGTTGCCGATCGGGTTCACGAACGAGTTGTAGTTGATCCCGTACTCGCCGCGGTTGACGATGAACTCGCCGCTTGCCACGAGCGCGGTATTGGTGATCTGCACGTCGATCGGCACCGCGATCTCCCGGGTCACGCCGTGCATGGTCAGGCGGCCGACCACCGTCGCGCGGCGGCCCGCCGCCTCGACCCGCAGGCTCTGGAAGACCACGGTCGGGAAGCGCTCCACGTCGAAGAAGTCGGAGCTGCGCAGGTGCTTGTCGCGCATCTCGATGCCCGTCTCGAGCGACGGCGCGTCGATCGTGATGTTGATGCGCCCGCTCGTGAGGACCGCGGGATCCACCGTCACGTCGCCGCTGAATCGCGCGAACCGCCCGTCCGCGTTCATCAGCCGCGAGGTCGCGCGGAACGTGATCTCGCTGGCCTCGGGCTGGATGCGGAACCGGAGCGGCTCACCTCCGGCCGCGCGCGCCGCGCCGAGCGCGGCCCAGATGACCACCGCCGAGGCGAGCGCGGTCATCCATCGGGTCCGGAATGGTCGCGGCACGGGGCCTAGTATCGCTCATCCGTCGCGGCGCGCGACGGCACAAATCCGGCCGGGGCGGGAACGCGGTGGTGTAGGCTCGCGCCATGTTTGCCGCGGGGATCGCCGTCGGCCTGATCCTGTCCGTGGTCGCGATCGTCATGGCGCTCGTCGCCCTGAGCGCGGCGCGCGTGCGCCGCTCCGGCGACACGGACGAGCGGGTGGCCGCGCTCGAGGAGCGCGTGCGCGGCCTGGTCTATCGCGTGTGGCAGCTCGAGGGCGGG